>NZ_JPIK01000021.1 GCF_000717475.1 Desulfonatronum thiodismutans | reverse complement strand
ATTCCCGAAGTATCCGGTGCAGCTTTCGAGTTCTTCGGCTTGAACCAGGAATTATGGCAAGCATCGTAAATGGTTGCTCAGCAGGCCGCAACCCCGAAAGTTGAGGCTTATACCCTTACCTCTCCCGCAGCCGTTTCCGCTCCACCGCCTGTCGGACCTTTTGGAGCAGTTCGTCCAGTTTGGCGGGTTTCATCAGGTAGTCGAAGGCTCCGAGTTCCATGCCTCGGATTCCGGACTCCACGGAGGCATGTCCTGTGAGCATGATCACCTCCACCAAGGGCCAGCGGTCCTTGATTTCCTGGAGCAGGCTCAGCCCGTCCCGCCCGGGCATCTTTACGTCCATGACCACTACGTCGATTTCGAAGCGCTGGAGCAGTTCCAGGGCCTCGTCTCCGCCAGCGGCCCCGTGTACGTCGTAACCGCGGTGATTCAAACGCTTGATGATGGCGGATAAAAAATCCGCCTCGTCGTCCACCAGCAGCATCCTCACGTTTTCCATGCCCTTGTTCTCCTTGAGAGTGACCGCTTCGGCGCTTCAGGTATCCAACCCCAGAAGCTTCATTTTCCGCCACAAGGTGCTCCGCCCCCAACCAAGGGCGTCCGCGGCTTGACCGCGTTTGCCCTTGGCCGTCCGCAGCGCTTCCAGGATCATCTGTTTTTCCATGTCCTTCCAGGTCGAGCCCGTTGGGACGCCCTGAGGAACACTCAATGGATCGTTCACCTCGGAAATCGTTCCTCTTCCTTGGGCTTCATCCCATAAATTATCGTGCGGGCCGGGACGAGCCTCGTCCGGGAAGCTCCGTCGATTCCCGCGAACGGCGATTTGCCTGGAGGTGGAGTCGGCCTCAGGACGTTCTCCCCGAAGCAGGTAGTCCGGCAGATGGACGCGCTGAACTGTTTCCGTGAAACAGAAGGTCGCGGCATACTCCACGATATTCTTCAACTCCCGGACATTACCCGGATAATCGTAGTCCAGCAGGACGTCCAGAGCTTCCGGAGAGAACCCAGAGATCGTCTTGCTGGCCTGCATGGCAAAGGTGCGCAGGAACTGGTCCAGAAGCCGCCGCACGTCGCCCTCGCGTTCACGTAGCGGCGGCAGATGAATCCGGATCACGTTCAATCGAAACAGGAGATCGCTGCGGAATTGACCGGACCGGACCATGGCTTCAAGATCCCGTAATGTCGCGGCGATGATTCGAACGTTGACCTTGGTTCCCTGGCCGCTGCCCAAGGGAAAAACAGTCTTATCGTCCAGAAAGGTTAGGAGTTTGGTTTGCAACCCCAGAGGAAGATCCCCGATTTCCGTAAGAAACAAGGTACCGTTGTGAGCCAGCTTGAACCGTCCGGGCTTGCTTTCCGTGGCTCCGGTAAAGGCGCCTTTTTGATGGCCGAAGAGTTCGGATTCCAAAAGCGTTTCCGGCAGAGCCCCGCAGTTGACCTTGATGAACGCACCCTTGCCCCGGTCCGACGCAAGATGAATGGCCTCGGCGATGATGTCCTTCCCGGTCCCGGTTTCACCGGTGATCAGCACGGACGAATCCGTCTGTCCGACCATGGGCAGAATATGGAAGATGCGCTCCATCTGGGGACTGTTGCCGATCAGGTGTCCGAAGCGAGCGGCATGGTGAGCCTTCCAGGACCACTCTCCGGAGTGTTGCGTGTTCTCCACGGTTTCCAGATACCCGCAACACCCGCCCCCCACGTCTTTCACCGGAGTCACGGATATCCGAACCGGAATCTTCTTGCGGTCACGGTTGATGATGTTGCCATCCAGGCAACAGGGTGCCGTTTCCTGGTCAAACCGCTCCCGCTCCACCGGACAGTTCTCGATGCATACGGCGTTGCGCAGAATATGCGCACATCGAACTCCGCGGCAATCCCGTCGATCAAAACCGGTCAACGCTTCCATGGCCCGGTTCACGGCCACGATCCGTCTTTCCCGATCCAAAATCATCGCACCCAGCGGGATTTCATCCAACAATCCCTGAAATGAAACCGCCAAGGGAAACAACCCATGTATTTCAAACAATTCAAGACTCCATTATCATTATCACAAGACGTCCGGCCACTTGAACAAATCACCAGCCAAGGATAAAGGCAATCATAGCTGACTTGCAAGGATGAATCACAAGGAAACGGCCCATGCCCGAACACGCTTCCCGACTTCGATCCACAACGGTGCTCATGGCCGTCGGCCTCGCAACCCTGCCCTACTTGGCCGCCATGACGGTGTTTTGGCTCAGCCTGGCAACCTCACCGCCCGCCGTTCTGGCCCCTGAAAGCTACACTTTGCGTGTCATCCTGGCCGGACTGCTTGGCATCGGCCTGTTCGGCATCGGCGCGGCGATGGTCCTGCTGCGCCGTTGCCTGGCTTGCGAAGCGCTACGAGAGTCCTTGACCATGGAGACCATGAGTGAGCAGTTCATCGAGGCCGGGAAAATGGCCTCTATCGGCGAACTGGCCGCGGGCATCGCCCATGAAATCAACAATCCTGTGGCAATCATGGTCGAAGAGGCCGGGTGGATGGAAGATTTGCTGCAAGAAGACGCCGAAATGGCCAACTCCCGGAACTTCGAAGAGTTGCGCCGAGCGTTGGGTCAGATCCGAACCCAAGGCGCCCGCTGCAAGGACATCACCCACAAGATGCTCAGCTTCGCCCGCAAGTCCGATCTGCGGATGCAAGAGGTACATCTGAACGCCATGATCCGAGACGTCGGCGCCTTGTCTGAAAATCACGCCCGTTACGCCAACGCCCGAATCGAACTGCACCTGGCGGATGATCTGCCGCCCATCACCGCTTCAGCCTCGGAAATGCAGCAGGTTCTTCTGAACCTGTTCAACAACGCCCTGGACGCCTTGGAAAGCAGGGGCGGGACGATCACCGTCACCACGCACACCGTCGGAGACATGGCCGAGATTGCCGTCGCGGACACGGGCATGGGCATTCCCAAAGCCAACCTTTCCCGGATTTTCGACCCGTTCTTCACCACGAAACCCGTGGGCAAGGGCACCGGCCTGGGGCTTTCGATCTGCTACACGATCATCAAAAACATGGGCGGCGACATCACCGTGGCCAGCCAGGTCAACGTCGGCACGACCATCACCATCCGTCTCCCCTTGACCAAGGACCCAAAAGAGCGGAAAGTTGCCGAGAGCGCGAGGACATGACCGCGGATGGAAAAGCACGATCGCTTCGAACTCACCCAGACTTCTTTGTGAAAAATTTACCGTGCGTCAATCCCACGCCGACGACAGAAACGGAGACTTTTGTCTCATCCTTTGAACAACCAACCCCGGAGGCTGCACATGTCACTGGCAAAGATTCTTCTCGTGGACGATGAAGTTCCATTCGTGGACACCATGGTCAAACGGTTGTCCAAGCGGGACTTCGAAATCTTCACCGCCTACAGCGGACAAGAGGCCCTGGACCAGCTGGACAAGCACCACGACATCGACATCGCTGTCCTGGACGTGAAAATGCCCGGCATGGACGGAATCGCCACGCTTAAGGAAATCAAGAACCGCTTCCCCCTGGTTGAGGTGATCATGCTCACCGGTCACGGCACCGTGGAGTCGGCCATTGACGGCATGAAGCTGGGTGCGTTTGACTACCTGATGAAGCCGGCGGAAATCGACGATCTGGTGGAAAAGGTCAAAAAAGCCGAGCGGGTCAAGCGCGAGCGGGAAGAAAAGATCCGCGAGGCCGAAGCCAGGGAAGTCATGCATCGACGAGCCTGATTTTCGAATCCATGCCCACCGCTTCCCGAACCTCTCCCCTGGCGGCCCTGCACGTTCTGCTGGTGGACGATGAACAGGGCTTCGTCGACGTTCTGACCAAGCGTCTGCGTCGACGCGACGTCTCCGTGACCTCCGTCCTCTCCGGCAAGGAAGGCGTTCGCGCCCTGCGCGGACGATCCTTTGACGTCGCCGTACTGGACCTGAAAATGGAGGACTTGGACGGCATCGAGGTGTTGAAAATCTTCAAGATCCTGGACCCGGCCATGCCGGTGATCATTCTGACCGGACACGGATCGGAACAGGCCGCCAGGGAAGGTCTGGCCTTGGGAGCGGCGGACTACCTAATGAAGCCCTGTGATCTGGACGAGCTGCTGATCAAAATCAGTGCCCTGGCACACCATCCAGGGACGCAGGCCGCGTGAAGCGGACCAACGTGTTGGTGGTGGACGACCAGGACGACTTCCGAGTTCCTCTGGTCAAACGGCTGCAAAAGCGCAATTTCATCATCCGCGGGGCCCAAGGAGGCCGGACGGCTCTGGAAATGATGGCCGAGGACCCCGCGGACGTTGTGCTCCTGGATCTGCGCATGTCGGACATGGACGGCCTGGATCTGCTCCAGGTGCTCAAGCAGCGCCACCCCGCCACCCAGGTCGTCGTGCTCACAGGATACGCCTCTATGGAATCCGCCCAAACCGCCCGGCAACTGGGTGCGCTGGACTACCTGATGAAGCCAGGCAATCTGGACGAGATTCTGTCCAAAATCCATGAGGCTGCGTCCACCATCGTCCGACCTGAACCCGTCCAAGCCTGATCCGCCGTCACCGCGGTTTCTTTTCCCCCGCTTCATTCCAGATCATGCCCACCACTCTCTCCCGGTTCCTTGAGCAATTGCCCACGACCGCTCGCAAACGCGAGGAGTCCGTATCCCGTATTGTGAAGGATCTGCCCGGACTGAAGCAGGCCTGGACCCGGCTCGCCGACGCTGATGCCGAATTTCTCAGCCGCGTCGCTGAGTGTGAACTCGCCTCCCGAGACACCTCCCCGCCGACCATGACCACTTTGCGGGCCCAGAGCACCCGTATGTGCGTTTCGATCTGCGCCATGCTGCGCTCCGTCCGGGAAATGAGCACGCGGGATTTGAGCGGCATCGAAGGGCCGTTTCGGGACCTGGCGCGATCCATCCACCTCGCCGCCGCGCCTCCAGGGCCGCCGGAAAACCCGGAGCTGATCGTTCCCCTCTCTCAGGCAAACTCGGAAAACATCCCGGCGGTGGGATACAAAGCGGCCCTGCTGGGAGATATTCGTCGGCTGCATCCGCGCTCGAACCTCTCGGGGTGGCGTGTTCCGGACGGATTCGTGATCACCGCCGAGGCGTACCGGCTGTTCATGGTTCATCAGGGATTGGCGGACGAAATCAATCGGCTTCTGCAAATTCACGAAAGCGCCACGTTGGTGGACCGGTTGCGGCTTAGCTCGGAACTGCAACAACGCATCATCACCGCCCAGCTGCCGGATCAATTGCAAACCGCGGTCCGGGCCGCGTACCGCGAACTGGAATCCGCCGCCGGACACCGCGGCGTGCGTGTCGTCCTGCGCCCCAGTTGCGTCGGGGAAGCCCCTCCGGAACGCTCGTTCACCGGGCTGCACCGCACCGAAGTCAACGTGGGCGAAGACCTGTTGCTTACGGCCTACAAGGAGATTCTGGCCTCCCAATATGGGCCGACGGCCATGCGCCACCGCCGAATTGGCGGATTGCGGGTCGAGGATCAGCCCATGGCCGTGATCTGCTCGGCCATGGTGGACACCATGGCCGCCGGACTGATTATCACCCGGCATTCCGCTGACTCGGCGTCCACCTTGGTGCAGGTCCTCGCGGTCCCCGGCTTGGCCAAGGCCGTTTTCGAGGGCTATGTTCAGCCGGACGAATGGGAGGTGTCTCGCGAGTCGTCGCGGATCATCGCCCGGCGGATTGTCGATAAACCGGAACGATTCACGGCCTTTCTCGCCGAGGAAGGGGTCTCCCTGTTGAGTAACCCGCCCTTTCTGCGCGACCAGCCCACCCTGGAGGACGAGCGGATTATGGACGTAGCCCGGTTGGGCATGGAGCTGGAAGCCCATTGCGGCGGTCCGTTGCGCATGGAGTGGGCCCTGTCCAAGGATGGTGAATACTTTATCCAACAGCTCCGGCATGTTCGCCATGCCTCCTCTTCCGGCGCGCCGCTTGGCCCATCGCCGACAGCTCGGCCACCCTCAGTCCCGACCGCCTACGAGGATACCATTCTGGCTCAAGGAACCGAGACGGCTTGTCCGGGCCTGGACGCTGGGCGGGTCTTTGTCGCGCACACCAACAACGACCTGCTGCACGTCCCGGAAGGAGCGGTCCTCGTCGTCACCCGCCCCTTGCGGCGCTGGTCCGGGGTTGTGCCCCACGTCGCAGCGGTGGTGGTCGAAGCAGGAGGCGTATTCAGCCACCTGGCCTCCATCGCTCGGGAGTTCCAGGTTCCCGCGATCTGCGGCGTCCACAACGCCACAGCCGTGCTGCAAAACGGTCAGGATGTCGTCGTGGACGCGACCCAACGCAACGTTCTCGCGCCATCTACCCCACGGCTCGCGCCCCCTCACGGAAGCGAACCGCTCAACCATCCCACCCAAGACCCCGCTCAACCGGCAACCCCCGCCCACAAGACCCTGGCCACGATACTGAGCCAGGTAGCCCCCTTGAGTCGGGTCAACCCTTTGGACCCGCGAATTGCAACGGAAAACGTTCAGAGTCTTCGGGACATGGCCCAAGTCTGTCGGCTGCTGGCTTGTCGCCAAATCCTGAAACTGTCGTATGCGCCCGGCCTGCTCCATCACTTGGCGGTCCCGCATCCGCTGAACTGGTGGGTCCTGGACCTGGACGATCCGTGCCTGGAAAAGCAGATGGGCCGCCCGTCCCCAGCGGAGCCCCACGCACCGACGTTCCATCCGGTCCTGCACCCCATGCTCAACGCCGTCTGGACGGGCATCGCCCGATCGGACTGGACACTTTACGCCAATTCTCCCCGCCAGTTCCGCCTCTTGCGCTTCATTCGCCGCCTGCGGGCCTCGGTCCGCCCCCTTTCAGCACCCCGCCCGCGAATATTCATCCTTTCCGAAAGCACGACCCTGCTCAACCTCTCATTGGAGCGGGCCTTGTTCAACATTCAGGTCCATGAGGCGTCGCCATCCATGAACACCTTGAGCTTTATCTGGCAGTGGTTCCCGCCCTGGACCCCGCTCCCGGACGTGCAACGCATGGTGGTCGACACGGTCCGGCTTCACGGCTTCTTCGCGGAACTCGCCCCTGACGGTTTGTGCGCTTGGTCCACGGGCCACGATCCGTCGGAACTACGCCGTCGCGCGGCCTTTCTCGGCGCTCTGATCGCGTTTGTCCAACGCCCAAACACGGCCCTGAATCTCAACTTTGACGATTCAAGGCCTTGAGAAAGGATAATATATTCAGCTCTCCTCTTGAGCCTCCATGAGTTCCAGCGGCAGTTCAAGCGTAAGGCCCGTCCCGTTGGAAGCAAAGACCAGACAGGCCTGGAGTCGCTGAAGAAGCAGTGGCAGGGCCGGATCGGATGATTGCGTCCCCACAGCTCCATTGTCCCCGTCCCTGATCATCTGGACACGTACTTTTTCGGCACCTGACTCCAGCCGGAGTCGCAGGGCCCCCTTGGAGGTTCCGGAGTCAAGCAGGACGTTCATCGCGCAAAACAACAGATGCAGCAACTCAAAGGGTCTGGTCCGGATGGTCACGCATTCAGCACCCGGCTCCACGAGCACGGTCGCCCTCTTGCGCCGGGCCAGCCTTGCGGATATCTCCCCAAACAGCTTCAGAAAGTCAGCGATGTCCACGGCCCCAACCGGACTGTCGGCCGTATGGGCAAAGGTGTTGAAGCGTCGGACCACCGCATCCGCCTTGGTCACCTGATCGGCCACATCCTGAACCACCTTGCTCAGGCGCTTTCGATAGACTGGGCCGTCATCGGCATCCATGGCCAGCATGTCCCCCAGCAACCCATTCTGTTCGTTGATGATCGCCAGATGGTTCTTGATTTCATGCGTAACGCTGGCCGAAATCGCCGCGAAAAAACCCAGTTCCTGACCATAGAGTCGTTTCCATTCTTCACGCCGCATGCGCCCTCGCTTTGTGGAAAGAAGTTATCCGTCCGTCTTCATCCCGCGCTTGTCCCTGGAGCGTTTAAAGATGCGGCATGCCGCCGAATGCTCCACCCTTAACCATGCAAAACCGCCGCTAATCGAGATCGGGTCGACACATCCCGGACCATGAGCTACACGAAAAGCTTCTTCTTGCCCGAACCGCCCTTTAAAAGGCCCCGGATCGCCGCGAAAAGGTCGGCCAAGGAAGCAAAAAGGAAGCGAATCATCTTCAACAAGCGGGGAGTGCATGGCTGAATCGATTCCATTGACGCCGGAAATGCTGTGGGTTCTGGGAATCCTCGGCTTGACCGTCATCCTGTTCATCTCCGAAGTGGTTCGGGTGGACGTGGCCGCGGTGACCATCATGATGATCCTGGGGGTCATGGGCCTGATCCCCGGTGTGCCCGCCCTGGTTCCCGGCGACCAGTTGTTCAGGGGCTTTGCCAGCAACGCCGTGATCTCCATCATCGCCGTGATCATTTTGGGCAAAGCCCTGGACAAGACCGGCCTGATGAGCAAGCTGGCCTCCCTGATCCTGCGCGTCGGCGGACAGACCGAGCGCCGGATCGTGCCGGTTATCTCCGGAACCGTGGGCGTGGTCTCCGGGTTCATGCAGAACGTGGGCGCGGCGGCCCTGTTCATGTCCGTGATCAAGCGCATCGCCATGCGCACCGGCCTGCCCATGTCCCGCCTGCTGATGCCCATGGGCTTTTGCGCCATTCTCGGCGGGACCCTGACCATGATCGGCTCCAGTCCGCTGATCCTGCTCAATGATCTGATCGCCACCTCCAACCGGATGCTGCCCGAAGGCGTCGCTCCCATGCGCACCTTCGCCATCTTCGACGTGACTCCGGTGGGCGTCGCTTTGATTCTGACCGGCATCGTCTATTTCGTGCTCCTGGGTCCCTACGTTCTGCCGGCAAAAAAAGGGCAGGATCAGGAAGTTTCCACTGTGGAGTACTTCCGCCGATTGTACGGCCTTGAGGGCGACATCTTCGAGATCCACGTCTTTGCCGGCAGCCTCCTGGACGGCAAGACCGTGGCTGACGCCGAAAGCCTGTTCGGCAACCGGGTCGCGGTCATCGGCCTTTACCAAAACCGGGATCTGCGCATCGCCCCAGCCCACGACATCGTCATCCAGGCCGGCTCCCAGATCGGCCTGCTGGGAGCGCGCGCGGACATCGGCGACGTCTGTCAGGAGATGGACCTGCAATGTTCGGGCATGCTCACCCACTTCGCCGAGGTGCTTTCCGCGTCCCAGGCCGGAATTTCCGAGGTGGTCGTCCCGCCGCGCTCCAATCTGATCGGCAAGACCTTCCAGGACGTCCGGATGCGCAAGACCCACGGCATCTCGGTTCTGGCCGTGAACCGCGCCGGGAAGGTCATCCGCGGCAACCTGCGGGATCTGCCTTTGCAATCCGGAGACACGTTGGTGCTGCACAGTCTCTGGGAAGACCTGGCAGCCCTGGAGAAGAACCCGGACTTCGTGGTGGTCACCTCCAACTTTCCCCACGAGGTGATCCTGCATGAGAAGATGCCCCACGCCCTGGCCATTTCCCTGATCACCATGGTTTTGGTGCTGTTCAGCGATCTACGACTGTCCGTCTCCCTGATGGCCGGGGCCGCGGCCATGATCGTCAGCGGCGTGCTGACCATGGACGAGGCCTACAAAAGCGTGAGCTGGCAGTCGGTTTTTCTGCTGGCCAGCCTGATTCCCTTGGGCATGGCCGTGGAGTCCACGGGCACGGCGGCCTGGATCGCGGTGCAGACTCTCAACCTGCTGGGCGACGTTCCGATCTGGGTGCTTCAAGCCGCTGTGGCCGTGCTCAGTACGGTCTTCACGCTGCTGATGTCCAACGTGGGGGCCACGGTTCTGCTGGTGCCCCTGGCCGTGAACATCGCCGTGCTGGCTGGGGCCGATCCGGCCATGTTCGCCCTGACCGTGGCCATCAGCACGTCCAACTCGTTTCTGATCCCCACGCACCAAGTCAACGCGCTGATCATGGGCCCCGGCGGCTACCGCAACGCCGACTTCCTGCGCGCCGGAGGGATCATGACCGTACTGTTTCTTATCGTGTCCCTGACAGTGCTCAACCTGCTCTTCTAGCTCCGAGGTACACCCATGCCTATATTGACCATTTACAGTGCCGCCTACTGCCAGGAACAGGAAGTAGCCGGCGCCGTTGCCAAAGCCCTCTCCCTGAAGGTTTTGGAGGATCGCCAAATTATCGCCGAGGCCGCCTCGACCTATGGGCTTTCGGAAAACAAGTTCTACCGCGCCCTGTTCGGCAAACCGTCCGTGTTCAACACCTTCACCCGGGAACGGGAGCGCTGCGTGAGCTGCTACAAGGCCGTGGTAGCCCGGCGCCTGCTCGAGGACGATCTGCTGCTCCTGGGCCTGGCCGGTTCCCTGGTTCCCAAGACCATGACCCATGTGCTCAAGGTCTGCTTAGCCGCGGACGAGGCATTTCGGCTCCAGACCGCGGCCCGGTCCCACCACCTGGACCCCAAGGCTCTGACCAAGTTGATCGCCCAGGAGGACGAGGCCCGAACCCGCTGGACCGACTTCCTGGCTCAAAAGGATCCCGGACGATCCTCGCCCTGCGACATCCTGATCCCCATGGATGCGACCCCGGTCCAGGACGCCGCGGACCTGATCCAGGATCGGGCTCAGCGCGCCGTTACCCTGCCCACCCAGGAATCCTCCCAGGCGGCGATGGACTTCGCCCTGGCGGCCAGGGTGGAGGCGGCTCTGGCCGTCAAGGGCCATGTGCTCCGGACGGACGTGAAGCTGGGCCGGATCGAACTGCACGTGGACAAGAACGTTGTCCGGCCGGAGCGTCTGGAAGAGGAGCTAAGGGCCATCGTCCGGGACGAGGCCGGGGACGCCCCCCTGGAAGTCAGGCTGGGTCCGGATATCTACCGGACCGATGTCTATCGCCCCTTCGACTTTGAAAACCCGGCCAAGGTGCTGGTGGTGGACGATGAACGGGATTTTGCCGTGACCCTGTCCGAGCGGCTCAAAATGCGCGAAATGGGAGCGGCCGTGGTCACCAGCGGGGAGCAAGCCCTGCGGGTGGTGGAGGAAGACGAGCCCGAAGTGATCCTCCTGGACCTGAAAATGCCCGAAATTCACGGCATGGACGTCCTGCGCATGATTCGCCAAGGCCATCCCCGTGTGCCGGTGATCATCCTTTCCGGCACGGGCAACGAGAAGGATTTTCAAACCTGCCTGAACCAGGGAGCTTTCGCCTGCCTGCAAAAGCCCGTGGATTTCAAGGAACTCACTGAAACTATCCGCCGGGCTTACGCCACGCTGGACACCGAGCGGAAAAAGGGATGAGTCACCCTATCTTCCCCTGACTCTCCAACAATTGGCGAATATTCTGAATCAGCACTTCGATTTTCAATGGTTTGAGCAGATACAACGCCCCGGCGCGGGTTCCGGCCTGAAAGTCCCGCTCCGAGGTGTGCCCGGTCAGAAAGATGCAACGCATTCGCGGATGCAGAACATGGAGCTGATCCCACAACTCCAGACCGCTCACATGAGGCATCTTCACATCCAACACAGCCAGGTCGTAGTCGTTTTCTCCAGCCATGCGCAAAGCCTGATCCCCGGTGATGGCATAGTCCGCGGCAATGCCCCGAATCGCCAGCCGCTCGGCCAAGGCGGAAACAAGCTCAAGCTCGTCATCCACAAGCAGAATTCGCACTTTCCTCCTCCTTTTGCGCACGAGCCACAGGCAGCGTTACTGTGAACGTGGTTCCCCGACCCAGCTCCGACTGAACATGGATCAAGCCACCCAGCTTTTTGACCAACCCGTAGGTTATGGACAGGCCCAGCCCCGTCCCTTGCTTGGACTTGGTGGAAAAAAAAGGCTCGAAAATCCGCTTCATGTTTTCCGGCGAAATACCGCATCCATTGTCCGTTATGGAGATTTGAACCTCCGAAGGCTGGGGAACGTCCAAGGCAATGGCAATCATTCCGCCATCCTGGACCGCGGCAAAGGCATTGTTCACGATGTTCAGCAGCACCTGCTGCAGCTGCCCCTTGTCCGTATGGATCATCGGAACATTCTCCTGAATATCCAAACTGACATGGATATCCCGGTACTGGGCCTCCTTGTCCAGAAAACCCAGTACATCCCGCACCGTCTGCACCACATCCACCTGCTCCAACTGGACGTCCACATGCCGGGCAAACCCCAGCAGCCGATGGGTAATGGCGCTGCAGCGCTCCACGGACATCAGGATGGAGTCCACCAAGGACAAGAGTTTCTTGTCCTGGCCGTATTTGTCCGAAAATGAGAAGATATCCTTTATCAGGCCGGCTTTTTCATTGATCACGGCCAGTGGATTGTTGATCTCATGGGCCACGCCGGCGGCCAAGCGTCCGATGGAGGCCATCTTGTTGGTATGTTCCACCGTATGCAAAGCGATGGAGCGCTTTCTGTCCGCCTCATAAATCCGCCGCACCAATACAGTTGCCGAAGTTAAAATGACCGCCACGATGCAGGTCACGCTGATCAGCAAAAAACCAAACATTTCCATACGCAACCGCCACCAGTTGCGCATCATCTCCTGCTGTTGCTTGACCACCATGAAGATGAACGGCGTATTTTCCACATAAACGTATCCCATGTAGGCGGGGTTTTGTCGGATATCCTCGATTTCAAAAATGACCGGAACGTCCGAGTACGGAGGTACGGGGTACGAAATTTCGTTCAACACATCGCCGTGAGAAAAGCTGGGGGTTTGCAGCACGCCTTGTCTATTGACCAGAAACGCGTCCGTCGTGGCTCTCAGGTTCAAAGACTGCACCAGATTGAAGAACTGTTCCGTATCGATGGTTGCTCGAAGAATCATAATCGTGCCGTCATAACAGATCCGCTTCACGGCGATCACGAAATGCGGCACGTCTCGAAAACCGAGAAAAACATCGCTGATAAACACCCGTCGATCCAGGACTTCGGCAAACCAGTCCTGTTCCGAATAGTCCTTGCCCTTCAGATCGAACGGCCCGACATAGGCCAGCTGCTTTCCGTATCCGTCAATCAAACCGACATCCACGAATCCACCAAAAGCGGCCTTCATATTATGATAGAGTTCATGGAGAAAAAACTCGTCTGAGAGTTCTTCCAGCGAATGATCAGCGACAATGAATTCCAGCACTGCCTGACGCTGTTGCAGGAAGGACGCCAGACTCAACTTGGTATTGGAAAGCAGACTGTTGATCGGATAGACGAAATCCGCCTGCATGGCCTTGCGGTTCAGGTTGTAGTCCATGAACGTGATCACCAGCAGCGGAACCACGGATACCGTGGTCACCAGCAGGACCACCAGCTTCCAGATCCGCCGATAGTTGAATCCACCCCCATCCACCCCGGGCTCGGATGGATCGTCGGCGTCCCAAAACGCCGGTTTAAAGCGCTCCCAGAGCATGACAAGGGCGTTACGCGCCATTCTCGTGCTCGGTAGGGCTTGTTGTCCGGGCCTGTTTCTCCTCCTGGACATGGTCCGGATTCCGTGACCGGGCCTGCTCCAGGAGCCGGGTCAGGATGTCGATGTCCACCGGCTTTTGCAGGTAGGCGAAGGCTCCGGCATCCATGCAATTCCGTTCATCTTCCTTGGAACCGTGGCCGGTGAGAATGATCACCTGAACCTGGGGATGGGCCCGCTTGACTCGACGCAGAACCTCCAGGCCGTCAATTCCGGGCATTTTCAGGTCCAGGACCATCACGTCCGGCTCGTCTTCATCCACGAAGGCCAGGGCCTGCTCCCCGTCATACACCACCGCGGAGCCGATTTCCCGCATCAACAGCCGTTCGGACAAGGTGTGCACGAACTCCCGTTCGTCATCCACCAGCAGCAATTTCCCCCGTTGTTCGGGCTGATGTTGTCGGTACATGTTTTTTTGATAGAATTCCGGACTCAGGTTGATGATCACTTCCTTGACTCCAGGGACCCGGATCACGATGTCCCGCAGTTCCTCTTCCAGCTTGGAGAGCATGATCACGTTCTGGGTGATGAGCAGTTCAACCCGGCCGCTCTCCGCCTTGACCTGCCCCGCGTGCCCTTCTTCGGCCAGAGCCAGTTCCACCTCGGCCTGGAGCTGAAAATCCCTGAGCGCCTTGCGGGACAAATCGTCGGGTTGGAGCAGATCCTTTCGGGAATGCTCAACAATGGCAGCCGCGCCCTCTTCCACGCTTTTGCGATCCATGGGCAGGACCAGGTCGTACAGCGTATGGTCCCAGGGCTCCTTGCGAAGCAGCTCCTCGGTCCAGGCCGCCCGGACCCGGTCGTCCCCGGCCACCTGCTCACGGGCCAGTTCCATGGAAAGCTTCAGGTCGGCAATGGCCCGGTCCACCCGGTACCCGAACTCCGCGATCAGGCAAACGTGGAAGACGTGGTTCACGGAACGGGGCACCAGGTGTGCAAGAAAGCCCGAACAAAGGACCTTGTCCTGTTCCAGGTCCACCAGCATATCCGCCAGGGTCCGGCGGACCATGGCCAAGTGAAGCCGCTTTTCAACGGCGAAAAAAGCCCCACTCCACTTCCCCTGAAACAAGGATCGCTCTAACGCCAGGGCTTGCACCCCGAACCGGGCCTGGGTCAGCTCCAGGAGTTTCCGGTCCTCCAGCTCCACCATGCCGATCCGCTGCGTGACCAGCGCGACGACTTCTTTTTCGTGACAGAAGCTTCCGTGAAAAATACTGATGATGCCCATGAGCTTGCCTTATTGAGATTGGAGATCCGATGTCTGATTCAGGACGCAACGCCCATCCTGGACCATGCCCCCGATGTCCGTGCACAGCATAGCCCGGTAATAGGACACCTGATCCGGATTGAGCATGATCATGTCCAACTGCCGGGTATGGATGGTCAGATAACCGAGAATCCGCAAAGCCGCCAATGTTTCCTCCAGGGGGCGACCGCTGATCCGGGCGATGAGCATGTCCTCGTGGGACTCGATTTCAAAGCCTTGCTCCTCCAGCACGGACGCGATGAACCGGGTGCGCATGACCCGTCGCCGCAGGTCCGCGGCTCCGCCCTTGAACGAAAAGCGGGCGTAGTTCTCATACGCCGGATCCCCCGCCAGGGTCTCCACCGTGGAGAAATGAAAGCCCATTCTGGAGGTCAGATTGCAAAAATACCGGGAGATCATGAAGTAGTTACGCTGGGCGTACTCCGAGGCCCCATCCGCGTTGAGGTTCGGATTGGAAGCGGCCTGGAGCATCACGGACATGAACCCCCTGCCGTCCACGGCCGGTGGCCCGGCCCAGGGCTTGGCCGTGATCCCGGCCCACAACGCCTGCATGGGCTGGGACTGAATATTGGAGATATGCACGTGCGGACCCGTCACCGGATCTCGGAACCCGTCCTCCAGGTCCAGCACCCACCACTGCATGGGCACGTCCACCACCAGACGCTTGCCGGCCCGCCGGACCAGGGCCGTCTCTTGCCCAAAGGAGAACATCTCCCGGACGCTCATCTCATGGCAAAAGCGGGTGATATCGTGCAGGGTTTGGCAATTCCCGGCCTTGAAATCCGGTCCGGCCGGGTCGGTCAGGTTCAGCGGCGTGATCAGCCGGACCACCTCCTTCAAGGTCTCATGGACCGGGGTGCCTTCCATCAGTCCCTTGCGGGGCCGCTGCTGGGCCAAAAGCCGCTCCACCCGCCCGGAATGCACCCGGCGCATGTCCGCGTCCAGGGTGACCTCTTCCCCGGTCCCGAGTTTTCGCGTCGCCTCGGGGACGTTGAACAGCGCCGGAAGCCCGAACTCCCGAGCCACGTTGGCCAGATGCCCGGTGATGCCTCCGGTTTCGGTGATCACGGCCGCGGCCCGGGGCAACAGCGTGGCCCAGCGGGGATGGGCCCGCGCGGCCACTAGGACCGCGCCCGTTGGAAACCGCAATATATCGTCGTTGGCCCGGACCACGAAGACCGGCCCCGCGGCAATGCCGGGACTGGCCGTGTCCCCGCCCTGAAGCACCACGTCATCCGGGACCGTTTCGCCGGTCACGCCTCCATCCGGTGCAACGGCTTCCGCGTCCCCTTCTTGCGGCAGCTGCGTCAACGGGCGACACTGCACGATCACCAGACGCCCTTCTTCGTCCAGCACCCATTCCACATCCACCGGCGTCTCAAACCCCTCTTCCAGTCGTATGGTCGCCTGGGCCACCTCAGCGACCATGGCCCGGTCCAAGGAAGGGAGACGTCCCTCGTTCGGATCGAGGGCAACGCGGGTCACGCCTTCCTCAGGCAGACATTGAAACTTTTCCGTCTTCCGCGCCACCACTTCCTTCAATATCCGCTCCGGATCGGTCCGGGAAACAACCCACAGATCCGGAGTCACGCTGCCGTCCACCACGGCCTTGGGCAGTCCGGGCACGGCATTGATCAACAGTGCGTTTGCCCGAATGTCCGTCGGACTGCGGGAGTAGGCCACCCCGCCGGCCCGGGCGTCCACCATGGCCATGCACCCCACGCACATGGGCACGTCCTCGTCCTTGATGCCCCGGTTCAAACGGTAGGAAATGGCGGTCACGGAATACTTTCCAGCCAGAATTTCCTTAAAGGAAGCAAGCAGGTTGTTTGGGTTGACGTTCAACTCCGACCGGTATTGGCCTGCGAAGGATGCTCCGGAAGCGTCTTCCCCCACGGCGCTGGACCGCAGGGAAACTTTGACCCCGGCGCGGGTCCGCGCCTCCAGCCTACCGTAGGCCGCCTCAATGGCCCGCCGCAGATCCTCGGGAATCTCGGCGTTGATGATCGCCAACTGAATCTCCGAGCTGACCCGGTACAGGGCCGAAGGGTCCTCCATTTCCGTGGACTGGAGACGACGGTCGATCTCCTTTTGCAGCATGGTGTGGGCCATGAACCGCTCGTATCCGGCGACGGTGACCACGAATCCGTGGGGAATGCGCAGATCCGGAAAACGCTTCAGAATTTCACCAAGATTGGCCATCTTGCCGCCCACCGCGTCGGCCATTTCCTTGTCTACGGCCTCCAGGTCCAGGACGAAGTCCGTGACCGGACTGACGCGACGTCGCTCCAGAATCCCGCGGATATCGGCGCGGATATTCCGGAAGGCCGGCTCCAGATCCGCGTATCCGCCACCCGCCAGTTCCCGGAGATTTTTGACGATGGAATAGACGTCCACGGTAACTGCCGTACACCGGGACCGCACAAAGACCATGCCGAAGCTGTGCATGCCCTTCAGGGTCTGATCCAGCTCGGTCATCACCCGCAAAGCCTGATTGTTGGCTTCCAAAAGCCGCTTGAAAGAATTGTACTTGCCCTTGAACAGCGCGCCCACCGCCGCGGCCTCGACCTCGTCTATCTCCGGAGTCCGGCTGAACAGGCGTTTGATGCGGGTGAGCAGTGCGGTCATGGGGGGTGTTAGGGGCTCAACGGTTCACGGTTCAGAGGTTCAGCGGTTGCATGATGCAAAATCAAAACTCGTTATTCGGGGTTCAAATAAGGGAGTACTTGCCATCCAGAGAGATGAACGGCCGGGGGCCCACGGCAACCGTTGAACCGTGAACCCCTGAACCGTGAACCCGCCCTTTACACTTCCTTCTTCTTCCCGGCCTTCATTTTCATGCCGATCCCTTCAAACATATACAGGATGGCCATGCCCCACCACAGGGTGTAGATGACGTAAAAGACCAGACTGAAGGTCAGGATGCCGGCCTTGGAACCGGCGCTTTCAGGGACAATACCGTAAAAATTGTACCCCACTTCCACGGACTTGGAAACCACCTCGGCCACGTGCTTGGCATCCGCGAAGCGCTCCTGGTGATTGAACTCATTTTCTAAATCCTTGAACAGTCGATACCAGACATACATCAGCTCACGGGCTTCGGCCTCGCCGTAACCGTACCGGGCCCCGACCCGTTGACCGTCGTTGTGGAACATATCCCGGGAGTCCGTAATCGTGGCCTGGATGACCAAACCCAGGTCTCCGTCGACGTGTACGGTGGTCCCATCCAGGGAGACTCCGGCTCGCGCGGACTGAAGCATGGCTTGGGCCATCACGGCCCGACGCTCGTTGCCCACGTTCAGGCTGGCCTTGAATGTCTTTCCCAGAAACGGTTCATTTTTCTCTTCCATCTGCTCCATGAAGTACGCCGAGCCCTTGGAGATGGAGTTGAACAGGTTGTCCGCGGCGTGGAAGGCGTTGACCTTGTCGTCATCAAGCCCGGGAAACAACGGCGACCACATCAATCCGAAGATGATGAAAAAACTGGCGGCCAGAAACAACCCGATGTTCAGTTCCTTCTTGTTGATCATGACTATTCCTCCCCTTTCAGGATCTTCATGTTCGTAAAAAACATATAGAAGACCCACGCGGCGAAGATGCCGATAATGATGAAGAATAAAACATTGCCCGTGGCGCTGAGCGCTTTGCCCATGCCCTTGGAGATGTTCAGATAGCCCATGTCGCCCATCTTCTCCGGCAACACGAACAGTCGGTTGATGAACCCGCCCAGAATGGTCGTGGCGTAGAAGCCGCGGATGTAGATGCCCTTGACCACCTTTGTGGTCATGGCCCCGATCTGGATGCCGATCAGTGAGCCCAGCAGCATGCCCATGGCCAGAGTGTAGAAGATGAACCCATAGATGGCGTACTGAGCGATGGAGGCGTAGCCCGCGGTGAAGATGATCTGCAGGATGTCCGTGCCGATGGTGGTGAAGGAGGACACGCCCATCAGGTAGACGAAGATGGGGAAGGTCAGGAAACCGCCGCCCACGCCCATGATCGCGGAGACAAAGCCGACCACCGCGCCGCAGATGGCCACGAACCAGGCTGAAAGCTGCTTGCCTCCGGGAACCAGATCCTGGTCAAAGGAGATCATCGGGGGAATCTTCATGGCCTGAATCTTCGCGGCCACCCCCGGCCCGCTGGGCGCGGAGCCGTGCGCCTCATGGCCGCCGCTGCCGCCGTGGACGTCCACGATATCCACCTTGCGCGCCCGCAGGAAGTCCAGCATGGCGTAGGTGCCCAGAAAGCCCAGCAAGACCACGAACATCACGCTGATGAAGGTGTCGCTAAGAATCGGGTTGATTTCGTACAGGGTCCTGTTGACCACGCCGCCGCCGGTCACGCCCACGCCCGCGCCCACCAGAAAGGCCACGGCCAGGGCCACGGAGACGTTGCCCAACTTCCTGTGGATCACGGTACCCATGATCGCCTTGGCGAAGATGTGAAACAGGTCCGTGCCGACGGCCAGGATACCCTTGATCCCGGCGCTCATCAGGGCCGGGGTGATGATGAAGCCACCGCCCGCGCCGATGCATCCGGTGATCAGGCCGGCAAACATGCCGATCAGGATCGAAATATAGAAGATGAAGGGGGAGTAAAAGCTGGGCATGTAGGAATATTTGCCGCCCAGCATCTCGGGCAAATCCGCGTGGGACAGCCCCACGCCGATGGCACAGGGAATAAGCAGAAGCATCAGAATGAACATCCGCTTCCTGCTCCTGAGAATGTTCATGGACGTATCATAGTCCCACTTGGCGTATTGGACCGCCCCGAGGTGCATCATGGCGGCCAGGTTTCTGAAAAATCGCATTGTTGGATTCCTCCAGGGAAGAAGTTCATATGAGGTGAACGATCCTCGAACAGAGCGAGCGTGTTGGCTATCCTGGTCTTGCCTCACCCCCTTCGCCACGGCTCCGGATCGCTTCGGAGATCTTGTCCAGCAGTTCATCAATGGGACAGGGCTTCATCATGTAATCGAACGCCCCCAGTTCCATGCCTTTATCCGCGGTTTCCAGCGTGGCGTGCCCGGTGAGCATGATCACGGGAACCTCGGAATTGATGCGCTTCAACTCCCGCAACGTGGTCACTCCGTCCATGCCCGGCATGCTCACGTCCAAGACCACGGCGTCAAAAATCTTGGCCTGCATGGCTTCCAACGCCTTTTCCCCGGTGTCCACGCCCTCGGCCGCGATACCGCGCAGCCTTAGCCGCGTGATGACGGTTTCCAAAAAGGTCCGTTCGTCGTCTATCAAGAGAATGTGCATGACGCCTCCTCGGGTTTGCTCAGCGCGGTTCCAGCATCTTGCGGCAAGAATCCATGATCTCGGCGTAAAAGGACTCCACGGGATAGAGATTGAACAGCTTGAACCGAACAATGCCCACCACCATGGCAAAAAGAATGACCGCGGTGCGAAACGGCTTGCAGTCCCGAATGGTGCCGTCTTGCTGGCCCTTTTCGATGCCTTCGATAAATAACTCTAGGAAGCAGTTGTAAATTTCCTCGATGCACTTGCGGCAATCCGGATTCACGGCGGCGAGCTGGTAGGGGTAGTTTCGGAACAAAAGCAGAAATTCGAACTCCATGGTTTCCGAGAGCGTGAAAAACTGGTGCACCGCGCGCTCCACCAAATCCATTCCGGTCCCCTGCTTTTCGATATTCCCCGAGACTTCCCGCAAAATATCCTTCTTCACCTTGATCAGCAGTTCGATCAGGATGCCTTCCTTGTTCTTGAAGTGATGAAAAATGGTTCCCTCGGCGGCACCGCTGAGCTTGGAGAGATCGGCGATGGACGTATCCTTGAAGCCGCGTTCGGCGAACAGCTTCGAGGCCGCGTTGAGGATTTCGATGCGATAAGACACGGCGAACTCCTTAGTTTGATAAATTTCGAACAAGCTCCCGAGTGAGTACTCGGTCAGTTCGATTCGGCCTTATCGATTTCAAAAAAACTTGTCAAGCGCCAAACGTAGTCGAACCAAGTTTTCAAGGAAAAAGCATTTCCGGAGCGCCCTTCCCAATGACAATCCGCCAGCTTGTCGAAATCATCGCTCAAAGGTAAGAAACGGCTGGCTCAGCCGAGCAACCAACCTTTTCTCCAATCCCCTATGCCCTTCGGGCCACTGGAAACCGCCCATGAAACGCAAAAACTCACCCCCAAGCAGTGTTGCCAAGCCTCAAAAAATCATGGTTGTCCTGCATGAGGACGATGTGGCTCCCCGATTCGACTTGGCCCTGGGGCTATTCATCGCCGAGTTCGCCCCCGACGGAGACAAAATCATGGAAAAAACCCTGGTCCTGCCGCATCCGTCGGCAGAGGATCTTTGCCGCCTGATTCTCACCGAAAAGATTACCGTGCTCATCTGTGGCGGAATCGAGCAGGAGTACTTCGACTACCTGACCTGGAAAGAAGTCCGGGTCATCGATTCCGTCATCGGAGACTACCAGTGGGCCGTGAGCCGACACCTGGAGTCCCACCTCCAGTCCGGCGACATTCAACGACCAGCCTGACACAGAGCCCCCTTCCCTCCCTTCCCTCTCCCCTGCTCCACCCCCACCGCTTCAAAATGTTTCAATTAGGGACACCCTAATTGATTCATTTCGATTCATCTTGGCACTCTTCACTCACTTTCGTTTTCTATCACACTGATATCATTACTTGTTACATCTGGCACATGATTTGCTCACCTCTTTGCATTCAGGATGAGGCCAAGGACTTCCGAAGGCATTCACTCTGAAGATCCACGTTCGCGAGGCCGCTGCCCGACCCTGTTCGAGAATCGTTGTCAAAGGAGAGTCAATGTGCCTGCTTGTCATCGAGACCGATCATCTTGTTCGCGATAATTTGACCCATCATCTGCGCCAACGGGGTTTCACGGTGCGCACGGGGCAAAACAGGGCCGGCGTTGCGCATATTCTGAAAGAGTGCGCCGTTGAGGTGGCCCTGCTTGGTTTGGAGGGAGTTGGACGCGAGGGACTGGAGTTCCTGCGGGACATCCGCGCGGCAAGCCCCATGACCAGGGTAATTCTGATGACGCCCCCGGACTGTCTGCACGACGCCATCGAGGGCATAAAAATGGGTGCCTATGACGATGTCCCGGTACCGTACGACATCGACCTGCTCTGCGTGAAGATCAAGCGGGCCGCTTCGCAAGGGGCCAGACGTACAAAACCTCCCTGATTTCGGAAAAGCGGCTATGGAAAGCGATCGATTCCGCGTTCATCGCGGGCGACCGAGATGTAAAACCACGCAACCCGCCGTAACGCCGAGGCGTGAACGACGATGTAACCAAGGAGGATAAACGAGTGAACACCACATTTACCATTCGCGAACTGATGCGTCCGGTGGAGCAGTTTCCACGCATTTCCGGCCGGTCCTTTTTTCATGAAGCCATGCTGGCCCTGCAAAAAGCCGACGAGGCGTTTCAATCCGGAAATGCCAGGCAGCGTATCCTGCTGGTGGAAGACGAAGCGGGAAGGATCATCGGCAAGGTCACCCCTATGGACGTGGTCCGGGGACTGGAGCCCAAGTACGACAGGGTCGAAAATTTCAGCGACGACATCCGCTACGGCGTGCCCCAGGTCGTTCAGTCCATGAAGGAGGAACTGCGCCACTGGCAGGAACCGCTTGACGATCTGTGCCGCAAAGCCGCGGAAGTCCAGGTGGCAACCTTCATGAACAAACCGGAACCGAATCAGACCGTGAACATCGACGAGAAGATGGACAACATCCTGCACACCTTCGTCACCTCTCGCCGCAATTCCCTTTTCGTTGCGGAAAACAACGCCATCGTCGGCCTGCTGCGCTTTTCCGACCTCTATGCGGCGATCTGCAAAGTCGTTCAGTCCTGCGGCCTCAAAACGCCCGCGGCATAGCCGCCGTGCCGCGGCAATATCACCGGTGACCGTTCATAAACAGAATCCACCTCACTTTTCTCAAGGAGCAAAAATCGTGAGCACCATACAGGCAACGCCATCCAAGATCGATTACAAGCGGCTGCTTTTTCTCTTTCTCGGCATCTTTCTGTTCACAATCGTCTACTATGCCCCACCTTGGCCCGACGCCGTGGACCCCATGGGCAAATCATTTGTTCTGTCCAAGGAAGGCAAGGCCGCTATAGCCCTGTTCCTTCTGGCCGGGACTTGGTGGGTGTTCGAGGTTCTGCCCATCGGCGTGACCGGGCTGACCATCGGCGTGGTCCAGGCTCTGTTCTTCATCCGCCCGGCCAGCGCGGCCTTCAAGGACTTCATGGACCCCTCGGTGCTGTTCATCTTCGGCTCCCTGGTCATCGGGATGGTCTTCACCAAGGTGGGAATCACCAAGCGCATGGCCTACAAAATGCTCTCCATCGTGGGCGAACGTACTTCCATGATCTACCTGGGCTGCTTCGTGGTCACGGCCCTGCTGACCCATGTCATGGCCCATACCGCGGTGGCCGCCACCATGTACCCGCTGCTGCTGTCCATCTACGCCCTGTACGGCGAAGGCGACAAACCCACCAAGTTCGGCAAGGGGCTGTTCATCGGCATGGCCTTCGTGGCCGGCGCGGGCAGCATCATCACCCTGCTCGGCGCGGCCCGTGGCATCGTGGCCCTTGGTTTTTACAATGAAATCACCGGCAATGAGATCACTTTTCTGGAACTCAGTTACTACATGGCTCCAGTGGGCTGGTTGATGGTCTTCACGCTTTGGGGACTGATGATGGTTCTCTTCAAGCCGGAAAAGTCCAGCATTGTCGGCCTGCGGGACAAGGCCAGGCAACTCAGTCGGGAAATGGGACCCATCAGCCGCAATGAAATCATCGCCGGTTTCATCATTCTCTCGGTCATTGTTTTCCTGTCCCTGCAGTCCTTCATCCCGGCTCTGGCTCAGTTCAACAAGGCCGCCGTCCTGCTGGTTTCCACAGTTCTGTTCTTCATCCTGAAGATCCTGGATATCAAGGACCTGGAAGACATTCCCTGGAACATCGTTCTGCTCTTTTCCGGGGCCATGAGCATGGGCTTCTGCCTGTGGCAGACCGGGGCCGCCGAGTGGCTGGCCATCAACTGGCTGAGCTTTTTCCAGAACGCCCACTGGTTCATCTTTATCCTGGCCATGGCCTTCTTTGTAATGGTCATGACCAACTTCATCATGAACGTGGCCGCCATCGCCATTTCCATGCCCGTGGCTCTGGTGGTCGCTCCCTACCTCGGCATGGCTCCGGAAGTCGTGGTCTTCGCATGCCTGATCACAGCGGGCATGCCCTTCCTGCTCCTTGTGGGCGCGGCGCCCAACGCCATTGCCTACAATTCCAAGCAGTTCACCAGCGGAGAGTTCTTTGTCGCCGGAATTCCGGCCTCCATTCTGCTCATGGCTCTGGTGGGACTTGCGGTTTTGCTGATCTGGCCGTTACTGGGCATGCCGGTACTGCTCGCCCCATAGGCGTTCTGTAACCCCTCAACTCGCGGCCCCCGGTCCGAAAACAGACCGGGGGCCCACCTCCTTATTCCCGCTCCTCACGCCGGATTTTAACAGCCGGACGTTTTCCTTCGATTTCAACCCGCTCAAGCCGTCTTGATTTACGTGAAAAAAAAAACTATCGGAGAATGTCTCGAAATGAGACTAGCCTTGGGGTGGGGATTTGACATGGCTTTCCATGACGAAACAATATGAAACGCCACACGTCGAATTCGATGCGATGGATACTCGTAACACGTTGAAGCCGCTCTCTATTTACGCGCTCCAACAAAGATCCGCTTAACCGTCCTAAGGCCGCGACAAAGGCCAAGCATGTCGATGAAAACCTCCATCGGCATGTGCTTTTTTGAACAAACTGTTCCAGGCCCGTCCATGGCGGCGATCCGGCCGATGGAGAACCAATGCCCCTGCTTGTCGTCGAATCCGACCAGCTTTTTCGGGACAATTTGGTCCATCATCTCCACCAGCGCGACTTTACGGTCTATACCGGTGAGAATCTGGATGACGTTTTGCGTCTACTCGGGGAACGAACATTCCGCGTCATCCTGCTCGGCTTGAGCGGAGTGGGACGTAAAGGACTGGAGATGTTGCGCTCCATCCGCGCGAACAGTCCGCTCACCAACGTCATCCTGATGACCACCCCGGATTGTTTGCAGTATTCCATCGAAGGGATGAAGATGGGTGCCTTCGACGATATCCTGGCCCCCTGCGACATCGATTTGCTGTGTGCCAAGATCAAACTGGCGGAAACCAAACCACAACCTATATTCCCCGATGCTCCGAACACCTGACGGGGAGGCAAACAGGAGGCTCTCTCGTGGAAACGACGTTGCAAATCAGCGAACTTATGCGTCCCGTGGATCAATTCCCACGGATTTCTGATCAGGCTTTTTTTTACGAAGTCATGCAGGCCCTGGAAAAGGCCAATGAGGAATTTCTGGCCGGCAAGGCCAAGCAGCGCATCCTACTGGTGGAGGACCAAAGCGGTTCCGTTGTGGGCAAGATCTCGCCCAAGGATGTGGTTCGTAGCCTGGAACCCCAGTACGACAAGATCGACAGCTTCAAGGACGACATCCGTTACGGCCTGCCACAAATCGTGGAAAGCATGAAGCGAGACTACATGTTGTGGCAGGAGCCTCTGAGCGACCTTTGCAGCAAAGCCGGAGAAATCAAAGCCGAGCGGATGGTCAGCAAACCCGGGGCCGTCGATTCCGTAAAGCTCACCGACCGCATGGACTCCGCGTTCCACCTCTTCGTCACCACCGGCCACGATTCGCTGTACGTCATGGACGGCGAAAACATCGTCGGCCTGCTGCGCTTTTCCGACATCTACACGGCCATCTGCAAGGTGGTTTCAGCCTGCGGCCTCAAGCCCTCCCAGGCATAACCGACCATACCCTTCACAAAAATAGAATCCCCGAAAACCTTTAAGGAGGACGAGGCGTGAGCGCTGCACAAGCAACCCCATCCAAAATTGATTTCAGACGGCTGTTTTTTCTTTTTCTCGGTCTGTTTCTGTTCACAGTGGTCTACTACTCTCCACCCTGGCCCGACGCCGTGGACCCCATGGGCAAAGCCTTCGTGCTCTCTCCGCAGGGCAAGGCCGCCTTGGCTTTGTTCCTGCTGGCCGGGACCTGGTGGGTCTTCGAGGTCTTGCCCATCGGCGTGACCGGGCTGACCATCGGCGTGGTCCAGGCCCTGTTCTTCATCCGCCCTGCCCAGGACGCCTTCAAGGACTTCATGGACCCATCGGTCCTGTTCATCTTCGGCTCCCTGATCATCGGCGCGGTGTTCACCAAGGTGGGCATCACCAAACGGCTGGCTTACAAAATGCTGATTATCGTGGGCGAGCGAACGTCCATGATCTATCTCGGCTGTTTCGTGGTCACGGCCCTGCTGACCCACGTCATGGCCCACACCGCGGTGGCCGCCACCATGTACCCGCTGCTGCTGTCCATCTACGCCCTGTACGGCGAGGGCGACCGGCCTACCAAGTTCGGCAAGGGGCTGTTCATCGGCATGGCTTTCGTGGCCGGTGCGGGCAGCATCGTCACCCTGCTCGGCGCGGCCCGAGGCATCGTGGCCCTGGGATTCTACGAAGAAATCACGGGAAAAAGCATCTCCTTTTTCGAATTGACCTTCTACATGTTTCCCATCGGCTGGTTGATGGTCTTCCTGCTCTGGGGCTTTTTCATGGTCTTTCTCAAGCCGGAAAAGGCCGTCATTCCCGGACTGCGGGACAAAGCCCGGCAGCTCAGCGCGGATATGGGACCGATCACCCGCAATGAGATCCTGGCGTCCGTGATCATCTTTGGCGTGATCCTGTTCCTGTCCCTGCAATCCTTCATTCCAGCCCTGGCTCCCTTCAACAAGGCCGCGGTGCTCCTGGTTTCCACGATTCTCTTTTTCATCTTGCGAATCCTGGACATCAAGGACCTGGAAGACGTACCATGGAACATCATCCTGCTCTTCGCCGGGGCCATGAGCATGGGATTCTGCCTCTGGCAGACCGGGGCCGCGGAATGGCTGGCCATCAATTGGCTGGGCTTCTTCACCGAGGCGCATTGGTTCGTCTTCGTCATGGCCATCGCCTTCTTCGTCATGCTGATGACCAACTTCATCATGAACGTGGCCGCCATCGCCATCTCCATCCCGGTGTCCCTGGTTGTCGCCCCCTACCTGGGCGTGGCTCCGGAAGTCATTGTTTTCGCCTGCCTGGTCACCGCGGGCATGCCCTTCCTGCTCCTGGTGGGCGCGGCGCCCAACGCCATTGCCTACAATTCCAAGCAGTTCACCAGCGGTGAATTCTTCGCCTACGGCATCCCGGCCTCCATCATGCTCATGGGCCTGGTAGGCTTGGCCGTGCTGTTGATCTGGCCGCTGCTGGGCATGCCGATCCTGCTGGATTGATCCGGCTGACCGACATCACCCCAACCCTCCCGGCCCGCTTTTCGGGCCGGGAGGCTAACCATAAAAAAATGGAGAACCCTACATGAAGTGCAAAGAAGAAATCAGCGCCCTGTTCGACAAGTGGAATCAGGCCGTGCAAAGCGGCAACCCGGACAACGTGGTGGCCATGTACGCCTTCAACGGCATCCTGCTGCCCACGGTGTCCAACCAGGTCCGCCACAACCACGCCGAAATCCGGGACTACTTCGTCCACTTCCTGGCCAAGAAGCCCAGCGGCGTGATCAATGAAAGCAACATCCGGGTCTACGGCGACATTGCCATCAACTCCGGCGTGTACACCTTCACCTTCAGCCCCGACGGCCAGGAACCCTTCTCCGTGGCCGCCCGGTTCACCTACGTCTACCAGTGGTTCGGCGACCACTGGCTGATCGTGGAGCACCACTCCTCGGCTATGCCCGAGAAGTAAAGCGAAACCATCAGGACGGAGGAGAGCGTCTCCTCCGTCCTTTACCCCGCTGAACGTACGATTCAGCACTCTGCCGCTTCATATGCCGCATTGAGATGCCACGGCGGTAACGCACGTCCCACGGTTGAAAAAAACTACAGCATGTTCACCGGATCAAGGTCCAAGGCTACGCGCAGGGGGGAGGATGCCGGGAGAGCAGTGCGCATGACCGTGAAGGCTTCACGCAGGTTTTGCCAGGACATGGCCTTGAGCAGGCACTGGAAGCGTTTACGTCCATTAAGCAAACCCAAAGGGGCCGGGGCCGGGCCGAGAACCCGGAGGCCCAGACGGGCTCCTTCCCGGCGCAGGTGTTCGCCGGCCGTGGCCACCAGGGCCGCGCCCTGCTCCCATTCACGGGGATAGCTCAACCGGACCATTGCCAGCTTCACGAAGGGCGGGTAGGCGAATTTGCGGCGGCGCTCCAGCTCCTGGGCGAAAAACCCCTCGTAGTCGCCGGTCCGAATGTGCTCCCAACAGGGATGGTCCGGATTGCGAGTCTGAATCAGCACCCGGCCCGGCCGATCACCCCGTCCGGCCCGCCCTGCCAATTGGACCAGCAATTGAAAGGTCTTTTCCGCGGCCCGGTAGTCCGGAAGGTTCAGCCCCACGTCCCCGTCCACGGCCACGACCAAGGTCACGTTTGGGAAATGATGGCCCTTGCTGAGCATCTGGGTCCCGACCATCACCTGGGCTCGCCCCTGTCCAAAGGCCTTGAGGATCTGGTCCAGGCTGCCCTTGCGTCGGGTGCTGTCCCGGTCCAGGCGAACAATCCCCAGCCCAGAGGCCCCAAGGTTTTCCAGGTACTCTTCCAGCCCCTCGGTTCCCTCGCCCATGGGCAGGAACCGGGTCCCGCCGCACTGGCCGCAGCCAAAAGGGAAAGGCTGGGCAAATCCGCAATAATGGCACAGCAGGCGTTCCCACCCTTTGTGATAGGTCAGCCCCACTTCGCAACGCGGACACTTGGGGGCCGTGTTGCAGTCCAGGCAGGAAACCAGCGGGGCAAAGCCGCGGCGGTTGAGCAGAAACATAGCCTGCTCTCCGCGCTGCAGCACGGCTTCCAACTCGGATCGACAGACCTGGGAAAGCGGGGCGGAGCGCGATTCCGGGCGCATGTCCACGAGTTGGATTTCGGGCAACGGCTTGCGGCTTACCCGATGACGCAGCGTGACGCGGCTGATTTCGCTCTGGTCCGCGGCGTAATAGGTCTTGATGTCCGGCGTGGCCGACCCCAGCAGCAGCAGACCGCCGTGCTGCTTGATCCGGAAGTAGGCCACTTCCTTGGCCTGATACGTGAAGCCCTCGTCCTGTTTGTAGGAGGCGTCGTGCTCCTCGTCCATCACGATCAGCCCCAGGTTGGCGAAAGGCAAAAAAAGCGCGGATCGAGTACCCACAACGATCTGGGGCGTGGCCTGATGGCGCAGGGCGCGAAACACCCCCAGCCTGGCCCCGGCGGGAAGCGAACCGTGATACCAGTGTCGAGCCGTTCCGGGAAAGAACCGATTCACCTCATTCCATAACTGGGCGGACAAGGCCACCTCCGGAGCCAGCAACAGCACGCTCCTCCCCTGGGCCAGGGCGGCCCGAGCCAACCGCAGATACAGCAAGGTCTTGCCGCTGCCGGTCACGCCGTGGACTAAGCGAACCTTAACTTGCTTCGGGGAATCATGAGCACTCCGGACATCTTCTGGTGCATGGTCCAGGGTCAGACGCAGATCTGCTTCCAGAGCCCCGAGCGCCTCGGTCTGCTCGTCGGTGAGAGGACACCCTTCGAGGGGGGAGCTGCCCGAGGAGGCATCTGGAAGGATGCCTGGGCAAGATTGCTCGGAACCGCGTGGGGCATCTGGAAGCTCTCGGGCCGCCCCGTCAGCCTGCCGGTGAGCCTCTTGGGCGGAAAGAACCGGCACGGCCTGAATCAGCCCCTTGCTGACCAAGTCCGTCAAAACACGCTTGAGACCTTGTTTCGTCTCACGCACGAAACAAGAGCCTTCGTCAGTCCGGTTTCGGTCCGTTTCCCCGACGCACGGAGCCTGCGCGCTCTCCGACTCATGGTGTGCGGCGTGGGATTGATCCTGAACAAGGGCCACGCCCTGGGCGATACCAACCAAGGAAGCGCTGCCGTGGGCGAACAGGTGTTCCAGAACGGCTTGTTGCCGTTTGGCCCTGGGACGCAGGCCCCAGGGAGGATCGCGCAGCAAGGTATAGAGGACCTCGTCGTCCCCCTTGCGCTGGTTTTGCTCCAGACAGAGCCGGCCTTCCATCCACGCCTGCCCGAGCCGCGCCGCCGCCTCAGGGGGAAGACGGCTCATTTCCTCCAAGGTCCATCGCCGTGTCGTGGGCCCGTCCACCAGCCTGAACCGTGGTTGCCCGGAACGCAGGGCCTTGGGCAGGATGCTGGAAAGGACGAGCCCCTCCGGGACCATCTGGCGTCTGGCCAGATGCCGGACCAAGTCCAGAACAGCGTCCGTCAGGAGCAGTTCCTGGTCCAGGGGCCAAATCATGGGCTTCAAGGTCCGCCCCCCCCCGTCTTCGACCGCGGAAGGCTCCATGATCACCCCCATCCGCGTCCTTTTGCCCACCGGGACCATCACGCGTTGCCCGGAGGCCCAGGCCGATGGTGGCAGGCAGTCCGGCGTCGTATAGGTGAAGACGCGGTAAGGCGGGCTGCACAGAGCGACGTTCCAAGCCTGACTCATGGCGCTTGTCCCTCAAAATTAACCAAACACGTGTCCATCAGCCCCAAATGGCTCCTTTGCCGTCGAATTGTCCGGGGGAAGAAACGCAACGAGCCGACCGCACGCCACATGGTGCAGCCGGCTCGAAAAACCGGGGGAATGAAAATCGAGTCCGCCGCGATCAACTATTGAAAGGAAGCAAATTCTTCAACTTGCCCACCAACTCGTCGCGCAAAGTCTCGTCCTGCAGGGCAAAGTAGATGTTAGCCGTGAGATAGTCGCTCCAGTCGCCCACGTCGAATCGCATCCCGCGCATCTTCACTGCCAGGAGGCGGTTCTTCTGAGCCAGTTTCAGCAGAGCGTCCGTGATCTGAATTTCCCCGCCGTGACCCGGCTCAGCCCCTTCGAGGTGCTCGAATATTTCCGGCATGAGCACGTAGCGTCCGACCACCGCCATTCGGGAAGGCGCCTGAGCCGGAGCCGGCTTCTCCACCATGGAGCGGACCCGGTAGACTCCGGGAGCAAACTCCTCTCCATGGATGATGCCGTAGCTGCTCACCTTGTCCGCGCCGACCTCGATCACGCCGACTACGGACATGTTTTCGGACAGGGCCACGTCCATCAACTGCTTAATGCCCGGCTCCATGTTGAAAATCAGATCATCCCCGAGCATCAGGGCGAAGGGCTCCTGCTTGATGACCTCCTTGGCGCAAAGCACGGCGTGTCCCAGCCCCAATTGCTTTTTCTGGCGCACGGATATGATGTTGACCATCTCGGCCACGGCACGAACTTCTTCCAAAAGCGCCGTTTTCCCGGTGCGTTGCAGCAGATCCTCCAAGGCCCAGTTGTAGTCGAAATGGTCCTCAATGATTTTCTTATTGGAATTGTTCACGAAAACCACGTCCGTCAGCCCGGAATACATGGCTTCCTCAACGATGTGCTGCACGGCCGGTTTTTTGAATACCGGAAGCATTTCCTTGGGAATGTTCTTGGTTGCCGGCAACGACCTGGTTCCCCAACCAGCCACGGGAATGACGACTTTTCTGATCTGCATCGGAACAATCTCCTTCGTTTGGATCAATGCCGGCGGATATCTCTGGTGAAAACGCCACTGAGGGACACGCCCGGCATTGATGCGAAAAACTCGAAACTATCTAATATTTCCAGCATTCAAATGGGTTACAGCAACATCTGGAAGGCAAAGCGTCAAAAAAAGCAAGCCGTTGGAATTTTTTGTCGGTAGCTTTGCCTCCGACAATCGACTTAAGTTTAAACCCATTCGAACAAACAGTCTATCGCAAAGACGTTTGCAAGACGTCCACCAGTTCATCGGCAAGCCGTTGAACCAGGACGGAATCCTCGCCTTCCACCATGACCCGTGCCACCGGTTCGGTGCCGGAGTAACGCAGCAGCACGCGCCCCCTGGTCCCGAGCTTTTCCTCTGCCATGGCCACGGCCTTGGCCACTTCCGGGGATTGTTCGAAGGGGATCTTGCGCTCCACGTGTACATTGATCAGCACCTGGGGAAACGGCTTCAACTGCCCCGCCAGTTCGGACAGCGGCTTGCCCTTTTCCTGCATGATCCGCATCAGCTGCAGGGCGGCCAGGATACCGTCCCCCGTGGTGCAATGGTTCAGAAAGATCAAATGGCCGGACTGCTCACCGCCGAACACCGCACCTTCGCGGCGCATGGCCTCCACCACGTAGCGATCGCCCACGGGCGTGCGCAACAGTCTGCCGCCATGGTCCCGCATGAACAGTTCCAGAGACATGTTGCTCATCACCGTGGCCACAAGGGTGTTGCCGGGCAACGTGCCGTCCTGCATCATGTCCTGGGCGCAGATGGCCATGATCTGGTCGCCGTCCAGCACGGTCCCTTGCTCGTCCGTGACGATCAGCCGGTCTCCGTCGCCGTCCAGGGCCAGACCGATGTCCGCCCCGGATTCCAGGACGCGATGCGCCATGAGTTCCGGATAGAGGGAACCGCACTTGCGGTTGATGTTCAGTCCGTCGGGCTCCGTGCCGATTTCCTCCACCTTGGCCCCCAGTTCCTCGAACAGCAAGGGGGCGACCTTGTACGTCGCGCCGTTGGCGCAGTCCAAGACAACCTTCACCCCGTCGAAGGTCATGGTTGAAGGGATGGTGTTTTTCAAAAACACCAGATACCGTCCCAGACTGTCCTGAATCCGGGCGGCTTTGCCCACGTTTTCCGGCTGTGGATACTCCCAATCCGTATCCGGAGAGAGAATCAACTCCGAAATCCTGTCTTCCATGGCATCGGCCAACTTGAATCCCAGATTGTCGAACAGCTTGATTCCGTTATCCATGAACGGATTGTGCGAAGCGGAAATCACGACTCCGACGTCGGCGCGCATGTTGCGAGTCAGAAAAGAAATGGCCGGGGTGGGCATGGGGCCAACCAGATAGACGTCCATGCCCGCCGCGCAAAATCCGGAAGTCAGGGCCGTCTCGAACACGTACCCCGACAAGCGCGTATCCTTGCCGATCACCACCCGGTGTCGCCGCGAACCGTTGCGCATCATTTGACCAACGGCCAACCCCAGCCGCAAGGCGATCTCCGGAAGCATGGGAAAAATGTTCACCTGGCCGCGCATACCGTCCGTTCCAAAAAGACCTTTTCGCATTGGGCACCTCGCTCTATCGCTCGTATGTCTGCTTTTTATTGGTTCAATCAGTCACCGGCGGCTTCAACGGAAGGACCGGCTTCTTCAAGCTCAAGAGCCACCCGGATCCGTTCCGGCTCACTCTGCGTCAACGTCACTCCGGCAGGCAATTCAACCCGGTATCCCACCTCATGCTCACCAACGGGCAACTCTCCCAGAGGCGCGGCCACCACCCGGACCTGATTCTCAATCCCAGGATCGCGGGCCAGGGATACCGGAACGGAGAGCGTCAGGCGGATCAAGGCCGGCTCCAGCTTCATGACCATGCCCGAAGGCCGCGTGGCCTGGATTTCTCGATCCAGGGACAATTCAGTCCGCTTCTCGCCAAAATCAAGCTGCACCAGCACCCGGCTGGGGCTGGCCTCCACTTCCGCGGGCAAGACCAATCCAACGGTCGTTTCTACTTGCCCAGGGCGGCCGCTCTCCACCTTGACGGGCTGCGTTTCCAACACGTCCACGGGCTCCACCATCTCCTGGGGCCCACGAAGCGTCACTTCCGGCGGTCTCAGCGCATATCCGCGCAACTCGAAGTCGTCATCCAGTTCGACCACGACGTTCTTGGCCACGGGAACAATTTTGGTCATCAATCGATCCACAAGCAATTCCGCCCGGGAAGGTACGATTTCCACCACTTCGATGGCCCGGGACAAGTTCAAATTGCGGGTCTCGAAGTCAAGCAGGTTAACGCCGGCTTGCAGATTCGCCAGATCCAACGGGTAATAGGCATTGCGCATGTCGATGGTCCGGACCATGGGGCGCGGCCCGCGGACCCGGACCTCGATCCGGTTGACCATGCCCTGCCGCACGACGTATCCTTGCGGCATATTGACCATTTCCACGGGCACCTGAATCCAGGCGTCCACCTTTTCCCGCCCTGAGACGAGATACCAGGAGAACACGGCCAGAGCAAAGGCCAGGACCAGATATTGCCAATTGGCGCGTGGTATCATGAATGCTCCAGAACTTCGCGCAGCACGTCCTTGAGTTGGGCTTCATTCAGGTCTTCAGTCAACCGGCCGCCCTGAGCAATGGAGATGATGCCGCGCTCCTCGGAGACCACCAGGGCCACGGCGTCGGTTTCCTCGCTGACCCCGATGGCGGCCCGGTGCCGGGTCCCGAGCTTCGCGGAGTGATCCACGCCTGAGGACAACGGCAGAATGCAGCCCGCGGCCTCGATTCGCCCCCCCCGGACCACCACGGCGCCGTCGTGTAACGGAGTGTTCGGATAAAAGATGGTCACCAGCAATTCCCGGCTCAAGTCGGCCTTGATCTCCACACCCCGGGCAATGATGTCCCCCAGGGGAATGCTCCGCTCAAGGACGATCAGTGCTCCGATGCGCGACTTGGCCATGTTCAGGGCCGAAAAAACGACTTCGTTCACCAGCCTGTCCGAAACCTTGCGCCGCCGCCACAGGCTTCCGGCCCCCAGTTCGGAAAGGGCCTTGCGGATGTCCTGCTGGAAGAAAATGATAATCACCAGGAAGAGCGAGCCGAGAAAATTGGCCAGCAACCAGTTCAGGGTGAACAAGCCGAACTCGTCGGACAGGTAGAAGATAACCAGGATCAGGACCAGGCCGTAGATCACCGAAACGGCCCGCGTCCCCTTGATCAGCAGAATCAGCCGGTAAAAGGCAAAGGTCACCAGACCGATGTCCACCAGGTCCCGAATGCTGATCGGAATGCTGAACGGCGTCTCTAGCATGCCGGACCTCCCCCGACGCGCAGGGCCTTTTCAACCCGCAATGTTCGCGCCGTGGCTCGCACGTCGTGCATCCGATGGATCCGCACGCCCCGAGCCGCGAGCAAGGCCGCTGCCACCTGGGTGACCGTCCCTCGCTCCTCCAGTTCCAGACCCAAAAGATCCTTCCAGAGCGACTTGTTGGAAACCCCAACCAGAATCGGGCGGCCCAGTTCCTGAAACACTTCGATGTTGCGCAGCAATTCCAAATTGTGCTCCAGCCGCTTGCCGAATCCGATACCGGGATCGAGGACCACATGCTCTTCCGGCAGCCCGGAACGCCCCAAGGCTTCCATCCGCTGCTCGAAAAAGAGACGCACTTCGTCCACGATGTCGTCGTACCGGGGATCTTGCTGCATGCTCTCCGGGCTGCCTTGGGCGTGCATCAGCACGTAGCCGGGCTTGAACTGGCCCAGGACGTCCATAAGTTCCGGGTCGAACCGACAACCGGAAACGTCGTTGACGATGGACGCCCCGTCCTGAAGGCACCGGGCCGCCACGGCGGACTTGGTCGTGTCGATGGAAACTATCGAAGAAGCAACGGAAGATTCAGCCTCCAGAGACGCCGCCGACAGTCCGCGAACCACGGGCAGCACTCGCTCCAACTCCTGTTGAACGCCCACGGGACGAGAACCGGGGCGAGTGGACTCACCGCCCACGTCCAGGATCAACGCGCCCTGAGAAGCCAGCAACAGACCATGACGAAGGGCGGAGTCCGGCTCGACGTGCCGCCCTCCGTCATAAAACGAGTCCGGGGTGCAGTTCACCACCCCCATGATCACCGGATCGGCTAGACCGATCCAACGACTATCCTTGATTTTCCAAGAAGAAACGGGCCGCATCCGAAAACGTCAAGACCGGATCAAGACCGGTTGGTTTTCTCTGGTTCTTCCAGGGCAAACTCGTCCGCGTCGTCTGCGTCGTCCCTGTCTTCAGAACGTCCGTCAGTGGTGTCGGAAGGCACGGAAGGATTGGCGGGCTGCGCGGAGCCGGCTCTCTCTCCTTCCGCCTCTTTTTCGCCCCCGCCCATGTCGTCGCCGGGTCCAACCCCGGATGCCGCTTCAGGTGCTGCTCCAGCGTCCTTCCGGGCTGGCTTCGCGCCCACGGGGCTTATGGGCGGCAGAGGCTCGCCCTTCATCAACAGCGTGATGTCCTCGCCGGTTATGGTTTCTCGCTCCAGAAGCGCGTTGGCCATGGCATGCAGATCGTCGATGTGCTTTTCCAGAAGCTGCTTGGCCTTGCCATGTGCCCTCGTCACGAAGCCCTTGATCTCCGCATCGATCATCTGGGCGGTCTGTTCGCTGTAATCCTTCTGGTGCCCGATCTCCCGGCCCAAAAAGACATGATCGTTGTTTTCCCCCAGGGAAAGCGGCCCCAGGGTATCGCTCATGCCCCACTGACAAACCATCTTCCTGGCCATCTTCGTGGCCCGTTCGATGTCGTTGCCCGCCCCGGTGGTCAGTTGATCGAAGATGATCTCCTCCGCCACTCTCCCGGCGAGCAGCACGGCCAAAGTCTTTTCCAGATAGGATCGGCTGTAATTGTGACGCTCATCGTCCGGAAGCTGCATGGTCACACCCAGGGCCATGCCCCGGGGAATGATGGACACCTTGTGGATCGGGTCCGTGCCGGGAAGCAGACGGGCCACCAGGGCGTGGCCGGCCTCGTGGTAGGCCGTGGTCTTCTTCTCCTCGTCGCTGAGAATCATGCTCCGCCGCTCCTTGCCCATGAGCAGCTTGTCCTTGGCTTCCTCGAAGTCCCGCATGTCCAGCTGTTCCTTGCCTTGCCGGGCCGCATGCAGGGCCGCCTCGTTGACCAGGTTTTCCAGATCAGCTCCGGACATGCCCGGAGTGCCCTTGGCCAGGGATTCCAGATCTACCCCCTTGGCCAGGGGCGTGCGCTTGGCGTGGACCTGCAGAATACGCACCCGGCCACGAAAATCAGGTGCGGGCACCACCACCTGACGGTCAAAACGACCTGGGCGCAGCAGGGCCGGGTCCAGCACGTCGGGCCGGTTGGTGGCCGCTATCAGGATCACGCCCTCGTTGGATTCAAAGCCGTCCATTTCCACAAGCATCTGGTTCAGGGTCTGCTCCCGTTCATCGTGCCCGCCGCCCAGACCGGCCCCGCGCTGCCGCCCCACGGCGTCAATCTCATCGATGAAGATCAAACAGGGCGCGTTCTTCTTGCCCTGGGTGAAAAGGTCCCGGACCCTGGCCGCGCCCACGCCCACGAACATTTCCACAAAGTCCGAGCCGGAAATGGAGAAAAACGGCACTCCGGCCTCTCCGGCCACGGCCCTGGCCAGAAGGGTCTTTCCGGTACCCGGTGAACCGACCAGCAGGACGCCTTTGGGAATTCGCCCGCCCAGGCGAGTGAATTTCTTGGGCTCGCGGAGAAAATCCACAACCTCCATCAGCTCTTCCTTGGCCTCGTCCACTCCGGCCACATCCTCAAAGGTGACCTTGGTGGATTCCTCGCTGAGCATCTTGGCCCGGGACCGGCCAAAGGACATGGCTCTCCCGCCTCCGGATTGCATCTGGCGCATGAAAAAAATCCACACGCCGATCAAGAGGAGCATTGGAAACCAGGAAATAAGCACCGTAAAGTACCATGGCGATTGGTCCTCCGGCTCGGCAACCACGCGCACGTTGTTGTCAAGAAGCGTCTGCACCAGGTTCGGATCGTTGGGATTGAACGAGACAAAACGCTGTTCGTTGAGCAGGACGCCCTGGATTCGCTGCCCCTGAACCTTGACCTCGGTGATTTCACCGGCGCGCACACGGGTCAATAACTCGCTGTAACTCAGCCTTTGCTCCGGCGCGGGCGGTTGGCTGAACATGTTGAACAGAACCACCATGACCACGGAAATGGTGGCCCAGAGCAACAGGTTCTTGGAAAAATTATTCAATGGAAGACTCCTCCGGTATCAGTTTGTCACTTCAACATAATCGAAATCGTAATCGGTATTGCCATGCGCTATTCTCATCCCACGCTTGCGGATCAAGGACGAAATGGATACAAGTCACCGCTGTTCGTTCGCCAAGAAGCTAGCCCAAGCTGGTACCGGGCAAGCATGAAGCACGAATTGAGGAAGCGTTTCGTCACCGGTGTGGCGCCTGGACTTCAAATCCAGTGGACGGTCGAGAGGTCGTCGGTAGGTTCGACTCCTATACGCTTCCGCCATTTCCTCTCGACAACGGCTCATTCCACTCCGACTCCCCCACCATCACCCCGAGAGCCAAGCCCGAAGATCGGCGATTTGTCGGCGTACCGGCCCTTCCCCCGTACCCCCGGGCGCGCATCGCCGGGCTACGGCCTGGTGATAATCCAGCACCGTGAAAACGTCTTCCTCAATCAACGGAGAGAATGACCGCAACGTTTCCAGCGGCAGATCCTCCAGACCCTGCCTCTGTTCCTCGGCAAAGGCCACGGCCCGCCCGACGACATGATGGGCGTCGCGAAAGGGCAAGCCCTTGGCCACCAAGTAGTCGGCCAGCTCCGTGGCGTTGAGAAAGCCTTTGCGCAGCAGGGCCAGCATCCGTTCGGGGACGAACTCCATTTCGGCCATCATCGCGGCCATCAGCCGCAACGAGGACGACACGGTCGTGTCCGCGTCGAAAAACGGTTCCTTGTCTTCCTGCAAATCACGGTTGTACGTCAGCGGCAGCCCCTTGACCAGAGTCAGCAACGCCGTCAGGTCGCCGTAGACCCGCCCGGTCTTGCCGCGCATCAGTTCGGCCACGTCCGGATTTTTTTTCTGGGGCATGATGCTCGACCCCGTGGCAAAGGCGTCGGGCAGCCGCACGAATCCGAAGGCCGGATTGGCCCAGAGGATCAGCTCCTCGCAGAGCCGGGACAGGTGCGCCATGATCGCGCAGGCGCAGAACACGGGCTCCATGACAAAGTCCCGGTCCGCCACCGCGTCCATGCTGTTGGCGAAAATTTCGGGAAACCCCACTTCCCGGGCGACCATTTCCGGGTCAATGGGATAGGTGGTACCGGCCAGAGCCGCGGCTCCCAAAGGGCTGACCTGGACCCGCTTGCGGGCGTCGGCGACCCGGTCGAAATCACGGCGACACATCCAGGCGTAGGCCAGGAGATGCTGGGCCAGGCTGACCGGTTGGGCCGGCTGCAAATGGGTGCAGCCGGGCAGCAAGGTCCGGACGTGCTCCTCGGCCCGGCTGGCCAGTACATGGATCAGTTCGCCCAGGTACGCCTGCCACTGCCCCAGGGCTTCATCCACATGCAACCGGAAGTCCAGGGCCACCTGATCGTTGCGGCTGCGCCCGGTGTGCAACCGCTTGCCGGCTTCACCGATCAGCTCGGTCAACCGGGCCTCGATGTTCATGTGTACGTCTTCCAGTTCGTCTTTCCAGACGAAGGTTCCATCCGCGACCTCGGCTTCGACCCTCCGCAGCCCCTCCAGAATGGCGTCCACGTCCTCGGCTCGCAAAACACCCTGTCTGCCCAGCATCCGGGCATGGGCCATGGAGCCTCGAATATCCTGCATGGCCAGGCGGCGGTCCACCCCGACCGAAGCCGTGTACTGTTCCACGAGCCGGTTCGTAGCCGCCTCAAACCGTCCGCCCCAGAGCTTTTCGGTGGATACTTTTCCGGACATTACTGATTCCAGGCCCGCAGCCGCAGGGCGTTCAGCCGGATAAATCCGGCCGCGTCGGCCTGATCGTAGACCATGTCTTGCTCGAAGGTGGCCAGTTCCGGGTTGTACAGGGAAACGTCAGACTTGCGTCCCAGCACCGAGACCGCCCCTTTGTACAGTTTCAGCCGCACCGTGCCCCGGACCCGTTCCTGGGTCTTGTCGATGAAGGCCTGCAGGGCCTCCCGCTCCGGAGCGAACCAGAATCCGTTGTAGACCATGGCCGCGTATTGCGGGATCAACTGATCGCGCAGACGCATGGTTTCCCGGTCCAGGGTCAGGCCCTCCAGATCGCGGTGGGCGGTTTGAAGAATCGTCCCTCCCGGGGTTTCGTAGACCCCGCGGGACTTCATGCCCACGAATCGACTCTCCACCATGTCCAGACGACCGATTCCGTGCCGCCCGCCCAGAACGTTCAGCTCGGCCATGATCGTCGCCGGAGTCATGGTCTGGCCGTTGAGGGCCACGGGATTCCCGACCTCGAATTCGATGGTCGCGATCTCCGGCCGGTCCGGGGCCTGCTCCGGCGGCACGCACATCAGGTAGGTGTGCGGTCCGGGTTCGGCCCAGGGGTCTTCCAGCTCGCCGCCTTCAAAAGACAGGTGCAGCAGATTTCCATCGCAGGAATACGGCTTGTCCTTGGTCACGGTCACGGGAATGTCGTGCTTTTTGGCGTATTCGACGCAGTCCGTGCGCGAACGCAGATCCCACTCCCGCCAGGGAGCGATGGTCTTCAGGTTTTTATCCAGGGCAGCGGCGGTCAATTCAAAGCGGACCTGATCGTTGCCCTTGCCCGTGGCTCCGTGAGCAATGGCCTGAGCGCCCTCGGCCCGGGCGATTTCCACCATCCGCTTGGCGATCAGGGGCCGGGCAATGGAGGTTCCCAGCAGATAGCGGCCCTCGTACACCGCGTTGGCCCGCATCATCGGGAAAATATAGTCCCTGGCGAACTCCTCGCGCAGATCTTCGACAAAGGCCTTGCTCGCGCCGGTTTCCAGGGCCCGGCGCTCCACTCCGGAAAGGTCTTCTCCCTGGCCCAGGTCCGCTGTAAAGGCGATCACCTCGCAGGAATAGGTTTCCTTGATCCACTTCAGAATCACCGACGTATCCAGACCACCGGAGTAGGCCAGTACGACCTTTTCAACTTTCTGATTCATTTCCGCGCACCCGTCCTGTTCAAGTAGTTTCCGCTAGTTCTGTTCCCCAAAAACCCATTCCAGCAAGGCCTTCTGCATATGCAACCGATTCTCGGCTTGGTCCCAGACCAGGGAGGCCTCGCCTTCCATGACCTCGTCGGTGATCTCCTCCCCACGTTTGGCCGGGAGGCAGTGCAGGACCTTGCAATCCGGACGGGCCAGGGCCAACAGCCGGGAGTTGACCTGGAAGGGAGCGAAAATCTCCCGCCGCTCCTCCGCCAAGTCCTCTTGGCCCATGGAAGCCCAGACATCGGTATTCACGTAGTGGGCTTCGTTCACGGCTTCCTTGGGATCGTTGGTCACCACCACGTTGGCCCCGTTCTCCCGGGCCTGCTGCAAGACCCCCGGATCCGGCTCGTATCCCTGGGGCACGGCCAGATGAAGGGCAAAGGGGAAATGCATGGCCGCGTGCAGCCAGGAGTTGGCCATGTTGTTCCCGTCGCCTACCCAAGCGATTTTCAGGCTCGGAATGTCCGGGGTCTGCTCGAAAATGGTCAGCATGTCGCTCATCACCTGGCAGGGGTGATGTAGATCAGTCAAGGCGTTGATCACCGGAATCCCGCCGACCGAGGCCAACTCTTCGAGTACTTCCTGGGCAAAAGTCCTCACCACCACGCCCTGGACGTAGCGCCCGAAAACCCTTGCCGTGTCCCGCAAGGGTTCGTTCCGGCCGAGCTGAGACTCCTTGTTGGTCATGAACAGCACGTCGCCGCCCAGGGCTCGAATGGCCACTTCAAAGGAAATCCGCGTCCGGGTGGAAGCCTTTTCGAACAGCAGGATCAGCGTCTTGCCGTCGAGCAGGGACGAGCGCCAGTTGGCGGCTTTGATTTCCTTGGCCCTGGTCAGCATGTTCCAGGACTCGGAACGCTTCAAATCGGTTATTTGCAAAAAATGTCGAGCCATAACGCCCTCACGCGCCCCCTCAAACACCTACGGGGGGATTCAAGATGAACAAACTCCACAGCCCTGTCCGCGCCGCGAACAAGTATCGGGAGCAACTCTTGCTGAAAGAAAAATGTCGAACATAGCCTGGGGCATTGCCGGTGTAAAGAACTAATAACCGGCTCACCAGGGCATTATTGTTCTCGACCCACCGGCGCTCTGAATCGGGATCGAAATCGAAATCGTGATCGAAATCGTTTTCTGGTAACTTTCCGATTTCGATCACGATTTCGATTTCGATGGGTGTCGCCCCTCCCTGAGGGATCCCCTTGGACATCCTGCAATCTACTACCATGGAATGATTGTGATTCTACAGAGAACAAAATTGCCCTGGACGCGACATGCCGGAAAATTTGACATCCGCGGCTCTCCTGGGTCAACGTTACAGAAGAACCGTTGAACGGAGCCACCGGGCTCCGTCCCCAACCCCATGCGGCAATCCAAGGAGCAAGCATGCGTCTCGTCATCGTATCCAATCGGCTGCCCATCAATCTGGTGGAAGAGGACGGCAGGATCATTGCCAAGGAATCCGTGGGCGGACTGGCCACGGGCCTGAACTCCTACCTGGACTCCCTGGACCAGAATTCGCCCTTCAGCGACGATCCCCTGTGGGTCGGCTGGCCGGGGATGTATCTGGACGACCCGAGCCGGTTCGACTTCTCTTCCCGAATCATGGGCAAGTTCCGAATCTGCCCGGTCAACGTGACCCCGGACCAGATGGACAGCTTTTACCTCGGGTTCTGCAACTCCACCCTCTGGCCCCTGTTCCACTATTTCCCGTCCTATGTCGCATTCGACGAAGCGTCCTGGGACAGCTACGTCCAGGTCAACGACATTTTCCGCCGGACCGTGGAATCCGTGCTGCAACCGGACGACGTGGTCTGGGTGCACGACTATCAGATCATGCTCCTGCCGGAGATGATCCGCTCCAGCAGGCCGGACGTGACCAGCGGCTTCTTCCTGCACATTCCCTTTCCGTCCTATGAAATCTTCCGCCTCCTGCCCAGCACCTGGCGCACCCGTCTGCTGCGAGGTCTCCTGGGCTCGGACCTGATCGGCTTCCACACCTACGACTATTCCCAGCATTTCCTGCGCAGCGTCTCGGCCATCCTGGGCCTGGAGCACCATCTGGGCAAGATCATGGTCGGGGACCGCCTGGTCAAGGTGGACACCTTTCCCATGGGCATCGACTATCACAAGTACGCCCAGGCCGCCCGGGACCAGCGCACCCAGGATGAAAAGCGTAAACTGCGCGATTCCCTTGGATCAACCAAGATTATGCTCTCCATCGACCGCCTGGACTACAGCAAGGGCATCGCCAACCGGCTGCGGGGATACGAACAATTCCTGGAACTCTACCCGGAATGGCATGAACGGGTCGTCCTGATGCTGGTGGTGGTCCCGTCCCGGACCGGGGTAGGCAGGTACCAGGAAATGAAAAAGCAGATCGACGAGTTGGTGGGGGCGATCAACGGACGGTTCGGCAAGCTTTCCTGGTCCCCGATCATCTACCAGTACACCACCTACCCGCTGCGCGAACTGACCATGCTCTACGACATCAGCGACGTGGCCCTGGTCACCCCGCTACGCGACGGAATGAATTTGATCGCCAAGGAGTATATCGCGGCCAAGACCGACGACCAGGGAGTGCTGGTGCTCAGCGAGACCGCCGGAGCGGCCATCGAACTGGGGGAGACGTTGATCGTCAATCCCAACAGCCTGACGGACCTCGCCGAAGCCATTCACAAGGCCCTGGAAACGCCGGAGGATGAGCAGCGTCAAATCATGACCCTGCTCAAAAACCGGCTGGAGCGCTTCGACGTCAACCACTGGGCCGAAGACTTCATGAACTCCCTGCTGCACGTCAAGACCGAGCAGGAGCGGATGGAGTCCACGTTCATCAGCGCCGACGCGGCCCAGGCGGTTGTCCTCCGATGCAAGTCCGCCCCGAGCCGCCTGCTGCTGCTGGACTACGACGGCACCCTGGTTCCCTTCCATGACGCCCCGTCCATGGCCTGCCCCTCGGAAGAAATCCGGGACACTCTCCGGACCCTGGCCGCCCTGCCCGAGACCCAGGTGGTCATCCTCAGCGGCCGGGACAAGCACAACCTGGAACGCTGCCTGGGCAACCTGCCCGTGGCCCTGGTGGCCGAACACGGGGTCTGGGTCCGGGAGACGGATGGCCAGTGGCGAATGATCCGCCCTTTGCTCAACGACTGGAAGGACCAGATCCGCCCGATCCTGGAGCGCTTCAGCTCACGTGTGCCGGGGACCTTCACCGAGGACAAGGATTTTTCCATGGCCTGGCACTATCGCCAGGCGGATCGCAACCTCGGCGCGCAACGGGCCCGGGAACTTGCCGAAACCCTGCGCGGGCTGGCCTCCAACGTGGGCATCCAGATTTTGCAAAGCCCCATGGTGGTCGAGGTGCGCAGCGCCGGGATCAGCAAGGCCGTGGCCGCCATGCACTTCAGCTCCAAGCGGGAGTGGGGCTTCATCCTGGCCATGGGCGACGCGGAAAGCGACGAGGAAATGTTCAAGACCCTGCCGGACCATGCCGTGACCCTTCGTGTCGGCCACGACCTGTCCCACGCCACCTACAACATCCGCAACCCGCGGGGGGCTGGAGTGCTGCTGAAGAATTTTACATTGTGATCAGTTGATGTGTGCGGGACAAGCGAAGCGCATCAGGCAACCGCAAAAAATCCGTATCGACTCAGCTCATTTTATGTCTGCTCTTGCCCCGGCAATCGGGGGCGGGATCGGAGTCGGAATAGGGAAATAATGGAACGCATCCCAGCGTTTTCGATCCCGATTTCGACTCCAACCCCGGCAACGAAATGACTCTGCGCTGGTATAGTTACAAAAATCGTAACTACTTAGTAAATCCTGGGTTGAGCTCATTTCCGACTCTGGATTCCCGCCTTCGCGGGAATGACGTGTTTTTTCCATGCCGCCTCCCAAGCAGTCATACCCGCGAAGGCGGGTATCCAGACCGCATTTCCTCGAATGAGCTGAGTAGTTACCAAAAATCCTTCACTTCACGTAAATCTTGACCAGGTTCGTGGCCACGCGCTCTTGGCGGGGCTTGGGCTGGCCGGCGGTGATGACCACGGCCTCGCCGGTGGCGAAGAAATCCGGGTTGCTGTCCACGAAATACTCGGTTCGGTCCAGATGGTCCGAAAGCTGTTCCTTGATGGAGTGCGGCAGCACCCCTTTGGAGAAATTCAGGAACTGACGCGCCGGATAGTCCGGGCACAGGGCATGGATCGGCTGCTCCGGGCGACAGGCGCTGAGATGGCGGATCGTGGCCCCGGAAATGCTGTGGGCCACCAGGGCGCGGACCTGGGCCTTTTCCGCCAGTAGGCAGGCGGCATAGGCCAGGAACCAGGCCGGATCGGACTGATCCTTGGGCGCCTTCGGTCCCCGATGGTGCTTCGCGCCGAAACGTTCAGCCTCCAGGCCGATTTCCCGCATGGTCCGGACCGCCTCCAGGGGGTGATTGCCGATGGCGGTTTCCTCGGAGAGCATCACGCAGTCCGTCCCATCGTGAATGGCGTTGGCCACGTCCGTGATTTCAGCCCGGGTCGGCATGGGGTTGTCCACCATGGACAGCAGCATCTGGGTGGCCACGATCACCGGCTTGCCGGCTTGGTTGCAGGCCCTGATGATCTCTTTTTGCAGGCCCGGCAGAGTGGCCAGGGGACATTCCAGGCCCAGATCGCCCCGAGCGACCATGATCCCGTCCACCAGTTCCAGAATCTCCTGAAGATTCTCCACGGCATTGCGTCGCTCCAGCTTGGCGATCACCGGCACCCGGTGCCCCAGACGCTCCATCTCGTTGATCAGGGAGCGGATGTCCTGGGCGTCCTGAACAAAGGACAGAGCCACCACGTTCACGCCCAGTTCCAGGCCGTAGGCCAGGTCCATGCGATCCTTGGGCGTAAATGCCGGCAGGGGACTGACTTTGCCGGGAAAGGCCACGCCCTTTTTTGACGATAACAATCCCGCGTTGAGCGCCTTGAGCAGAACCGTCCGGGCGTCGAGCTTCTCCACGATCTGGAACTGCAGGCCGCCGTCGCTGAGGGTCACCGTATCCCCCTTCTCCAGGACTTCCAGCATATCCGGCTGATCCAGATCCACCCAGCGCAATCCTTTGATGCTCTGGCCGGTGGCCTCCAGATCTTTTTGCCCACCCGGCAGGCCCATATACAGTAAATCATCCTTATGCACGTCCCAGGGAGCGTCCGCTATTTCACCGATCCGGATTTTTGGCCCCGAAAGATCCTGCAAGAGACTCAGAGCAACGTCCATCTCCGCCTCCAGCTTCTTCAGCCGGGCGATGATGGTTTCAAAATAGGACCGGTCGCCATGGGAAAAATTCAACCGAAAGATGCGCACCCCTTGCTCGATCATCCGGCGCAGCATGTCCTCCGAATCGATTGCCGGCCCTACCGTGACCACGACTTTTGTTTTCATGCGGCTGTCTCCTGAGTTGAAATAAATAATTGGGAATAAGATGTTTTACTCTGACAGTTTTGCGAAAATCCGACTCAAATAGCTCTCGCCGTCCCGCAACCGCGTGGAAGTCTGGCCCTGTTCGTTCTTCTCGTGCCAGTCCAGACGCAGGACGCCCTTCTGGATCATCCTCTCAGCAAGGTCCATTTCACCGTCGTTGGCCGCCGCCCCCTTGAAGCGTCCGAGCGGGGACGAGTCCCGGAGCAGGATAAAGGAGTGGATCGTCCAGGTTCGGCCGGTTTTGTGGCTCATCTTTTGGGCCAGCTCCTTCAGATGTCCGCTGGTGGCCACCCGGACCTTGTCGTTCATCGCGTCCGGTCCACGCAGGCCAAGATCGCTCTCATCGCTGATTCCCGACTGCCCCTTGGGGTCGAAGAGGGCCAGGGTCGTCTTGCGGCGTTTTTCATCGACGATCCACAACACGAAGTCCGGATAGAATACCCTTGTTTCGCCTTCGAGATACAGGCCGATGGAGCGCAGGGACTCCACATTGCGCATCAGGTAGAATTCGCGGTGGTCGCGGGCGTACCTGATCTCGATGAAGTCCAGGATGTCGCGGAGAAACTTGCGCTCCCCGGCATTGAGCCGGTCCGGGGCAATGCCGATCCGGCGCAGCTTGTGCTGCTTGAGCAGATATTGCTCGACCTCGCCCAGCAAGGGCTCGTAGATGTGATACTCCCCCCGGTTCTCCTCGAACTGGAATTGGAGCTGCTTCCACGCGCCGGGTTGCTTTTCAAAAGCCTGCTTCTCGGCCTCCTTGGCGAACTCAAAGGTCACGGTGTAGCGGTCGATGAAATCGCCGGGGGTGGTGGCCGTCTTTTGTTCCACCGGGCCGAAGCGGTAATTGCGCTTGTCGATGTCGTAGCGGACCTTGTGGAAGATCTTTTCCAGAACATCCCGTCGCGTCTCGTCCAGCAGGCGCTCGGCCACGGACCAGGAGCGGTCGTCCAGGGGCTGATCGTACAGCACCTCGCCGACGGCCGGCAGAATGTCCGCATGGCGCAGACATCGGGTCCGCCCGTCCCGGCGCAGATAAAGCTGAACCCGTTGCTGCCGGGACCAGGTCAGCAGGCGTTGGTGCAAGTCATCGACGGGCAGAAAGGCCGATTGATGCTCCAGGCAGTGCATCAGAGACAAATTCACGTTTTCCCCCGCCGCGTTGCGGTTGGCCCGGTAGTCCAGCCCGAAGCCCGGATTGGGAAGCGTGCCGCTGACGGTTTGGCCGTCCTGCACATGCTCCCACTCCCAGGCGTGGCTGCCCGCATCCAGGGTCACCCGCAGCGGTGCGTCGAATTCGGATTGTCCGACCTTGAAGGTCTCCAGCTTGGCTTGATACTGCGCGAAGGAAAGCTGCTTCTTCCTGCCGACCCTGACCACGCCCGGTTTGACGTCAATGGAAAAGGGGCCGGAAATGTAGGAAATCTCCTGCTCCAGAGCCTTGAGAAAGGTTTCCAGCCAGGAGCGTCTGAGGCTGTAGACGTTCAGCGTTTCCAGGCGGCGCAACTGGTTGTCCGGGGTATTGTCCCGGACCAGGGCGGGATAATCAAGGTTGTGCTCCAGGTTCCGGCGCTTGCCGTCGCCGCGCAGGCCCTTGAGGCGCACGCCGCGGCCGAAGATCTGAATGATTTTGTTGCCCTTGGTCGAGCCCAGATTGATCAGCCCGATGATCGAGACGCGGAAGCAGTTCCAGCCCTCGGCGAACTTGCGGCTGCCCACCAGCACGTTGATGGGCGAGGCCGGGTCGTCGATGGCCGAAAAATGGTACCGGGGGTTGACGATGCCCGCCTTGGCCAGGGTGACCAGCGGCTCCCCGCCGGAAGCGCTCAGTTGGGGATGCTCGCCGCAATCCGCGAAGAACCTGTCGCCGTTGCCCACGTTGATCAGCCCCCAGTACCCGCCGTCGCCCCAGGACAGCCAGATTTCGTCCTGGATGCCCGGGGAGCGGGTCAGGGTCAGCCTGCCGTCGTACTGGTCGTTGAAGATGGTCTGGTACTGCCCGCGCTCCTCGGGCCGCAGATGGGCCAGCCAGACCACGAACTTGCGGATGTCCGAAACCTCGTCCCTGTCGCTGCCCTCTTTCCTGGAATCTTCCACCGTGTTGCCCATGAAGGCCAGCAACGGCTTGTCCGCAAAGCGTCCGGCAAATCCGCTCCGCCCGGCCTGCCAGGTCTGGCTGACGGCCAGATGGGCGTGGGCCGTGAGTTTGTCGTGCAGGGTGGCGAAGGTCGCGTCGAAAAAGTCGGCCTCGCTTTTTCCCAAATCCGCGAAACGGTCGTCGTTCAGGGATTGCAGGGCATAGTCCTTGCCGTAGCCGTCCTTGAAGAAGCGGTAGTAGTTGTAGTCGTAGACAATCTGTTCCTCGTATTCGCGCACGTGCTGTTCGGCGATGCCGTGATAGGTGGCCGAATACTCGAACAGAAAGCTGTTTTCCGGCCTGAGCAGATCCTGGCGCAGCCTCTTGAATGCGCCGATTTTCTCCCTGCCCCCGCCAGCCAAGCCGATATGCCCCTCGTCCACCAGCACCAGGCGGAACAGGCGTCTGCTTTCCGGCATGTTGAAAAAGCCGGGCTCCCGGTTCAGCAGCGCCCCGGTGGTGGCCACGATCAGCTTGATGCGGTTGTTGCAGAGGCGGTTCAACCGCCGGACCAGCTCGCCCAGCTCCCGCTCGTGCTGCTGGATGAGATTCACGCCCGGGGTGGTCAGGATCAGTTGCAGCTCGTCAAAGGCCTGTACTCCGCCGATATGATCAATGAACTGCAAAATGTTCAGATGCATCAAAAGGGTTTTACCGCTGCCCGTGGCCATCCAGTACACCAGGGCCTTCTGATCGACATACCCGCTTCCGGCGCGTTTTTGGCTGAGAACGTACTCGGTGAAGTACAGGGCCAGGATCTGGTAATAGCGCAGATGAAACGGACGGGTCGCCTGGAGCCGGTTGTACTCGGCCAGCCAGCCCTGAATCCTGCGCCCTTCGGTTTTCGGCAGGCCGCTGTGCTGCCTGGACGCGAAGGATTCCACCTGCCGCTGGTACGCACGGTCGTTCCCTTCGGCGGATTGATACAGGTCGCCAAGCAGGTCGCGCTTGAGGCGATTGTAAAGCTTCAGCTCCATAAGATAACAACCTTTTCCGTCATTGACGCCCCGGCAACTCGCTTCCTTCGTTCACGCCGGGCTCCCGGTCCTGCATTTCTTCAACAATCTTTCCGTCTTTCATCACGATCACCCCAATCCCGGCCTGCCCTGCTCATTCCACTGTTCTACCCGTCGAATACGCCTGATCAGCCCGGTTGGGTTTGTCGGGGTAGCGCAACTGCAGCAATCCATGGGCAACCATCGGGGTCAGAAATCGTGATCGCAAATTATCCGGATTGCGGCGCAGAAGAGCCGCAAGATCACGCCGGGTCACCCAGCGGCCCAGGCACAGATCGAGAATGATCCGTTCCATTTCATCCGGGGGAAGGCGTTGGGAGTGCCTTGCCGGGCCCGCAATCCGCTCTGCTTCCGGGTCGTTGGACCAGAAATGACCGACACTCCGTTCGATTCCGGAATCCTTATGTACGGAGTCAATGCTCTTATGTACGGAGTCAGCCTCCTTATGTACGGAGTCAATGCCGTTATGTACGGAGTCAGCCTCCTTATGTACGGAGTGCCCCATCAACGGCACAAGACTGACGTGCCCTCGTCCGGAGCCGGGGAGACTTCCGGGCAATCGGTAGCGTGACCAGCGCCCCTGGCCCTCCTGATGCAAAGCCCTTTTGGCCACAAGTCCCTGCAGAAGTCGCGTCATGTCGCTGGCATGGCTTCCCGTGATCTGTCGCAACCGGGCATTGTCCACAGCGCCTTCGATATCCGCTGTCACCAGGGCCTGCACCTCCAATTTCATGAATCTTCCGAATCGGGTGCCGAAAATTTCTTTCAAGCGGGCCAGGGATTCCTCCGGAATCAGACTGATCATCGGCAATACCCATAACACTCTGTCGGGTTGCACCTGTTCCCGGACGATGGGAAGCCGCCAGTGCTGGGATTCCCAGCCCTGCCTGATCTTGTCGATCCCTGAGCCGGCCTTTTCCGCACCGCCGATCATCATGAAGATGGTTTGCAGGGACTTGTTGCGGCACTCGCTGACATTTCCGCGCATCAACTGGTCGAATGAAACCAACAAGGTACCGGGGTTGGAAAATTCGAAACGGTTCTTGAATTTTTCCACGACAACCCCGCCCACTCCCTGGTAGTCGGCATGAATCAGGGCATTGACCAGGGCCTCGCGGATCGCTTCGTGAACAATGGTTTCCCCGCGTCGAAACAGATCGCCGCCAAGCTGGAAAGGAAGCTTCAAGTCCTGGGTCAACCGCTGGATCACCTTCAGGTAAAACTGAAACAGGTTTGCCGTCCAGGTGCCGTCAACGGTCAGCCGATCAGTCCAGCGGACTTCAGGATCAATGGCGTACTTCTCCCGATAATCCAGGTGAAATCGGGGCAATGCTTCGCGGATTGCCTCATCCGTGCCGAACATCAACAGACCGGCGACAGTCAATCCCTCCAAGCCGCTGCGCCGATCCCGCCGCCAACCGCCCAATTTGGCCAGCAGCCCCTTGTCGTCTTCGCTCATCCAGGGGTGGGAAGGCTTGTGCGAGGCGAAACGTTGCCGGTACTGTTGCAGGCTCGGCCTGTCGATGTCGTCGAGCGTAAAGTTTTCGAGAATCCGGCTGTCCGCGGGCTGCTCGTCCCTGTCGGAGAGCATGCGGCTAACTTCCTGCTCGGTGCAGCGATAATCGCCGTCGAAATTTCGCCGATAGGTGCCTGTCAGGGGATTCTGGCCCAGAAAAACCGGCCGCTGGCGCCGCGCAGCCTGGGGAATGCGAATGGCGAGAATCAATCCATACGGGGTCTTGATCTCCGCCACGTCAGTATCGTTCAGGAGGTTCAGGTTGACCTTGCCCCGGTTGTTGATCGTATTCCAGAAATTTTTCCTGAGCGTTGCCGGTTCCCGAACTCCGCTGACCTGGCCGTCATCCTCCACGCCCAGCAGAATCACCCCGCCGTAGGTATTGGCCATGGCGCTGTAGGTCTCCCACAGACTCAACGGCAGGCCGCCTTTGGCCGACTTGAATTCCAGATCGTCGTTTTCCGCCCAGTCAAGCCGGGTCAGGATGTCGGTCGGGTTGACGGCCGGGGATTTGCGGCTCACCACCGCGCCCCCCGCATGAAGTCCGCGGCGCTGATTAGAACCGTGTCCATGGTCAGCCTCCGCAGGTCCGCGTCGTGGTTGACCTCCAGCCGCCGCAGCGTGGTGGAGCCGTCTTCGCGAACGTATTTGGCGAGAATGGTGTTGAGATTGGCCGTGTCGTCCTCCGCGTCGTCGATGTTCCGGAGCACGACCAGGGTGCCGTGGGTGGTCTCCACCGCCAGATAGAGCCGGTCGAATTCGCGGTACAACCGGTTAGATTTGATCCAGTAGCCCTGCAAATAGCACCAGGTTTCCATCAAATCGATGGTCTTCTCCTCCCGCTTTTTGCCGACACGGATGGTCTGGTCAAAGGGCCGGGACAGATCCAGGCTGGAGGAAAGGACGTTTTGTTCGGGCCGGTACAGGTAGCTGACAGGCACCCGGGACGGCAGGGCCGCGTCGTCCCAGGCCGGAACGAGGTTGTCGAGAACGTCTTCGTATTGCTCGAAGGCCTGCACCTTGATGATACGCCGCTGCAAGCCGCGGGTGGCTGGAGCGCCGTCCTTCCACTGGTTGGAATACATCACCCGCTTGATGCGCGGCTTGAGAATGGAATCAAAATATCCGCCCATTTCCGTCAACACAAACCGCCGCTGCTCGTCGCTGCGCATGACCGCGTGGCCGGTGGTTCCGGATCCGGCAAAAAAATCCAGAACCCATTCACCGACGGCTGTGGTCTGTTGAACAAACCTTTCAATGAGACTTACGGGCTTTGGACTTGCAAATGTTCTTGTCTTACCTGTTGTAGATGTTAGATCTTTTTCGCCATCTGAGTAATCCAGAATAACTGATTTACCAACGTTAGTTTCAACTTCATGAAGATAGCGTTTTATCTGAGGAACCTTGCTTTCATTTCTACCCCAAACGATCCTTTTATCTGCATCTAGCTCAACAAAACAGTAAGTTTGACCATCCATACGATTTAAAGGCCAAGCCCAACCTCTTTTAGGGTGAGGACATTCCCTTTTTGTTAATGGATGCAAAGGTTTATAAAAACGAAAGGCTGGGTCATTTGGATCTCTAAATTCAGCTTTTTGTGAGTCTTGCTTTACCTGTGGCATTGAAGCATCACTTTCACGCCAAATCCAAATCTTAGCTTTTTTATATTTAGCATCATTCTCTGAAACGTAACGACCTTTATCATCACGATATTCAGCATTTTTATAATTATAAAGGCCTTTCCATAGATCAAGGTTTTTATCAAATTCAATGCCCTGGTCCTCAAGATCATCCCTAAAATCTTGGCGATGCTTATCAAACAATTGAAGAAGAGCAAGCTCAATTTCTTTAATTGACGGGTAATCAGATTCAATTTGAACTAGTAATTCCATAATGTCTGAGAGTCCTGGCTTTGCCTCTCTAAACATAGACTGCTCTGCTTTTACGATGTCAAGGTCACGTGAAAAAACCTGTACATATTCGTGATTCGTAGAATAGGTCGGAGACTTATTCTTATTGCTATTCTGCGCCCAGATCAGTTCCTCCACCCGGTTGCCCGGGCCGAAGATCAGCTTGAGCTGGGTTTCGAGCTGGGTGCGTTCTTTGTCGTCGATGCTGGCGAAGAGCACACCACTCTTGCTTAAAAGCGGGTAGGCCAGTTGCAGCCGGTCGTGGATCATTGAGGCCCAGCTCGAATGGCGGAAGCTGTCCTTGTACAGGAATCCGTCGCCGCCGGTGTTGTAGGGCGGGTCGATGTAGATGCACTTGATCTGTTCGCGGAATTTTTCCTGGAGCAGGTTCAGGGCCTGCCAGTTTTCCGAGTTGATCAGCAGGCCGTCGGTCTGGGCGTCCAGGTCGTCGAATTCGGGCAAGCTGAGCAGGTCGGCCTGGAAGTCGGGGTCAGTGTCGCGGTAGAGGCTGGTGTCCACCACCAGGGTCGGGTGGGCGGCAAGCTGGTCAGGGTCAGCGACATCCACCTTGAACACCTCCCGCCATTCGTCCCGCTGGGCCTCGCTGGCCAGGATACGCAGGTGAAAGCTCGCGGGAACCTTGCCCACGGAAACCATGTAGTGGGTATCCACCACCTTTTTCTTCAGCTCGAACAGCCCTTTCTGGAAATTCTCAATGGCCGCGAGAAAGCTGATCAGAGTGTCGGCCACGATATTGAAGGCCCGGGCGATCAGGGTGGTGGCGTTGTCCTCCCCGGCGTGCAGCAGGGCGTCCAGGTCGGAGAAGATCACCTGCCTGATGAAACGGGCTTTTTCGCGGGTCAGGAAGCCGGGCAGATCCTTGTGGATGAAGTAGTCGGAATCATTGCCCACGTAGAACCTGTTCAGATTGCGGTCGAGCTGCCAGAGAGCCTTGGCCACGGCGTCCCGTTCCAGGGCCTGTTTGCGCTCGTCGGCGTTCTTGCCGAAGTCCTTGAACTCGTCCCGGCCGGTTAGCTCTTCGCAGTATTTGTCAAATTTCAGACGCAGTTGCCCGATCCCCTTGACCGCGCCGCCGTCGGTCTTGTCGTAGTCGTCGCCCAGGTCGTTGAACAGCGGCTTGCCGGGCGGGTCCTCGTTTTTTCCCGGCTTCTTGTAGAGATAGGGCGTGAGGTCCGTGTCAGCGGCCAGAACGTCCCGCCACAGGCGGGAATAGATTTCGGTCTTCGGGGTGGACGCGGCGGCCAGGGCGAAACGGACCCGCCACAGGGTGCGGGCATTGCCCTGGGCGTCCATCTCTTCCACCGGCTGAATGTCCAGCAGGCGGTAGTGCTTGATCGCTCCATCCTTGTTGTTGTTCCGTTCCTCAGTCCCGGCCCCGCCATCGCTCCCGCTGAGCCGAAACTCGATCCACTGCCCGTTCACCTCGCAGCGCACGCTGTGAAAACCGTTGCCGGTCTTGATGTAGTAGCTGTCCTTGTGCTTCCAGTGAAACAGGGTGTCGGAGCCGTCGTAGTCCGCCTCATAGGCCACCTTGAAGGCGCTGGCTGCCCGGGTGTTGTAGCCGAAATCGCCGTGCTGGTAGTACAACTCGAAAAAGTTCAGCAGGTGATTGTAGACCCGGACTTCGAGATCAGCGACGGAAAGCCGACGGGTTTCGATGAAGATCTTGAATTGCGCTTCCACCTGCTCGCGTTCCTGTTCATCGGCCAGACCCAGCATGACCCGAAAATCATCCTGCACCGCCCTGTCGGCTGGCGCAGCCTCCAGGGCTTTCCACTTGGCGCTTCCTTTATCACCAAAGGTCGCGGCAAACGCCGCAAGCCAGTTCCGGGCCGCCTCCCCCTGGGTGTTGTGTACGCCGCTCAAGGCCCGGGTGACCGTGGTCCGCAGGCTGTTTTCGCCGTCCCCGTCAATGAACGTCTCGATAAACCGCCGCTTGAGGCGAATGATGCGGTAAATGCCGAAGTCCAGGTCGTGATCCTCGAACTGGAACATTTCCTTGAGAAAGCCGCGCAGTTGGTCAAATTCGGTGGTCATTGAAAATCCCTGGAAGAATCAATGGGTAGGACATTAGGCTCCGGACGTGGGCCAAGGCATGCGCCAAGATATGCGCGAAAGGTTGCTCATATCGTCAAACTTGCCAGTTTGAAAAGCTCTCGATCAAGGCCTTGACGGCCTTGATCGAAGTATCGAACACAGAACCATAAGGCTGTTTTAAGTTGTCATGTGTTTCGCCATTTCAGGGCTCTTCTTGTTTTGTCACCACGGTCCCAGGGCGTTGCCCTGGGCTATCGTATGCCGCCCCGTTGGGGCTACGAGGCAACCCTGAAAGGGGCCCACGAGACGACACAAATTACTCGAGAGGCGGGAATCAGGGGAGGCACTGCCCTCATTGCTTCACCGCCACAGGTCGCTGACAGGGGTTTGCGGGGTGAATCGCCATGCGGCCTGGGCTTGGAACAGTTCGGCGGTGGCCAAGGCGTCGGTCAGGGCGTGGTGCGGGGAGTAGACGGGCAGGTTGTAGCGGGTCCGGCTGGCCGCGAGGCGCAGGGATTGCTTGTCACGGCCCCACAGGCGGTTTTTCAGGTAGGTCCACCATCCCTTGTCGTCCGGGCGATGGAGGCGGGCCTCAATGTCCATGGTATCGATGACCGGAAAGATGATTCCCTCATCCCATCGTTGTCGCACCGCGGCATCCAGGAATCGGCGCTCAATCCGCCGATAGTGCACGACGACGACGGTTTGAGAAAGAGCCCTGATCAATTCGGGCAAGACTTCCTCTATGTCGGGGCTTTTCAGAACATCAGAATGGGTAAGGCGATGGAAGACCACCGATTCCTTCTTCAACTCCCTGGCTGGGTTGACGACCCAGTATCGAGCGCGACTGCCGAATATTCGACGCAACGTGAACGGGACGAGGCCGATGCTGACAATGGCGTCTTTGTCGGGGTCAAAGCCGGTGGTTTCAAAATCCAGCGCCACCATCGGCACCTCGGCCAAGGCCGTCCCGGCTTCGACGACCCCGGCTTTATAGAAGTCCCGAATCAAAGGGTGCCGGGCCTGGGCCCGCCGTTTTTCGTACAAGTCTTTCCAAGGAATTGGCTCGCTCTTTCGGCGCTTCCTTTTCTCAGGACGTGGAAAAAACACGCTTTGTCCCTCTATAACGCCCTTTGGCGGGGCGCACTTTGAGATAGTTCTGGGCGTCGTTGAGGACTTGGAAGGCTTCCTTGAGGTTGCGACGGTCGAACTGGCTCAAGTCTTCGGGATTGATATTGTTGTCCACCTTCTGTTTCCGGCTGATTTGGTCGGCATGGTGTCGCTGACGGACCACGGACATGATTTCCATGGCGTCGCGCAGGGCCTCAGCCCGGCCTGGCGGCAGGTGGCGCGCATCCTTGATGTCTTCCAGCCGCTCAAAGGTATTCTGAGCCGTGGACCCGACAGCCAGCGCATGGACGCGGACCAGGGCCGCCAAGGGGGCCGTGCCGCGTCGCTTGAGATTCAGGGAATTCTTGTGCTCCCCATCCTGCTCGAGCACGAAATCCTTGAAAAAACCCAGGGGAGGAGTGCGGTACAGGGCGGCCCGCCCCAGGGAACTCAGAAACAGATTATGGTTCGCGGCCTGGCGGGCGATCTGTTGCCGGAAAGGGATAACCCATTCGGTATGTCCCCAGACCCCGTCCAGATCGAAAAACATCGAACTGTTCAACATCGCCTCCTTGGAGGGATAGGCGATCCAGTCCGCGAAATACTTCTTCCACACATGCCGGGGCTGACGCCATTTGTCCGTGGTGGCCATCACCCCGCCTTTGCAATAGGCAAACCCGTTGGCAGCCAGTCCGTCGGAAACAAAAGCCGCCAGTTTTTGGAAATACCCATCGTGTTTGGCGGCATCAAAACTGTCGTCCAAGACCAGGGCGTTGTCCTGGTCCCCGCCGGGCAGCAGCTCGTCCCTGGCCATGGATCCCAGGGTCAGAAAACAGCAGGGGATCGGCGGGGGGCCGAGTTGCTCCTCGGCCAGTTCCAGCAGTCGCTGGAAAATACTGCGCCCGAACACGGTCATGGCACTGCCGACCATGTGTGAATTGGCGTCCTCGTTGACCATGCGCACGAAACTGGCGTCGATATCTTTTCCCAGGTTCACCAGTTCTTCCTGATTTTGGGCTCGCAAAAGCTTGGCCACCACGAACAGACTGTTCTGGGATTCGTAACGGATCAGATCGGACAGCGCGATCACTCCCACGGCTTGCTGGGAGCGCATCAGGGGCAGGTGATGCACGTTGTGGCGCAGCATGGTCAGCATGGCGTCGAACACATACAGGTTGGCGTCAAGAGTAACCGGGTTGGCAGACATGATGGCCGTGATCGGCGTATCGAACTCCAGCGCGGGCGAGATGAACCGGGTGCGCAAGTCCTGGTCCGTCACGATACCGACCACGGTGGATTCACCATCCTCGTTCATGTCCGTGACCAGCACTGAAGAAACGCGCTCTTCGGTCATTTTTATCGCGGTCTGATGCACGCTGGCCGTCTGGTCGACGCTCACCGGTTCACGCCCGATCAGCCTGCTCACCTTGGTCCGCATCATCTCATTGGACTGCTGAGCTCTGGAAATCGCCTGCTGGAGCCGAGAGTGGTCTCCAAACTCGACGAAATCGGCAAAGACGTCATGCTGATCGCACAGCTCGTCGAAAATCGTCTCGGGAATGATATACAGCAAGGTGTCTTCCAGCGCTCGTGCCGGGAAGCGCACCCGGTTGCGCATCATCAGACCCGTTTGCCCCAAAAGTTCCCCTTCTCCCAACCGGTTGAAAAACTCTCCATCGCGGCGGAAAAGTTCCACCGCGCCGCTACGAATAAAATAGAGGTCATGTATCTCGTCGTTGAGCAGCAAAATATCGCTGCCCGCCTTGTAATAAGCCACATCAGCATTCGCGGCCACGCGGGCCACGGCCTCCTCCGGCAGGGCGTCAAAAGGCTCAAATCGTCGCAGGTGGTTTGCGATTTCTATCTGTTCGACTTCCATGGGATTTGCCGCGTGCGCGATAGTTTTGGTTAACCAACGGCTGAATAAACCTTATCCGACAGTCCGTTCAAAAACCCCAAGTGCAAGGAGCAAAAAAAGCTCAAGGTCGAAGCGTATTTTTTCATACGTAAGAGTTTGAACTTTTTGCAGTGACGCAGCAATTGGGAGTTTTTCAGCGGACTGTTAAACCCAGGCCGGGAGCGGAGCTGGAGAGTCGAAAACGATGTCCCGCCCCGGGTATGCATTACTGAATCGAACGGACTCAGGACTTCCGGTCAGACTTTCTTGAGACGCGGCTCCGAGGCCAAGCCCTTGATCAGCGACCAGCAGGCCACCAGCAGCACGATGGTGAACGGGAAGCCCGTGGAGACCGCCATGGCTTGCAGCGCCACCAGCCCACCGCCAAGAATCAGGGCAATGGCCACCAGCCCCTCGAAGGTACACCAGAAAACGCGCTGCACTACCGGCGCTTGCACCTTGCCGCCGGCACCGATGGTGTCGATGACCAAGGAACCTGAGTCCGAGGAAGTCACGAAAAAGACCACCACCAGGATGATGCCGATGAACGATGTGATCTGGGCCAGCGGGAGAACGTCGAGCATGGCGAAAAGCTGCAACGGCAAGGCGGCATCCGCGGCAGCCGTGTAGCCGTCTCTGACAACCTGACCAATGGCGGTGGTCCCGAAAACCGTCATCCACAACACGCAGGCCGCGGAGGGTATCAGCAGGACCGAGATGAGGAATTCGCGTACGTTCCGCCCCCTGGAAACCCGGGCAATGAACATCCCCACGAACGGCGACCAGGAAATCCACCAGGCCCAGTAGAATGCCGTCCAGCCTTGGGCAAAATTGGCGTCTTCGCGGCCAATGGGGTTGGCCAGGGCCGGCAGATGCTGGAGATAGCCGGCCAGATTGGTGAAAAACCCGGTCAGGATGGCCAGGGTCGGTCCCACGATGATCACGAAGAGCATCAACAACGCGGCCAGGACCATGTTGATCTGCGACAGGCGCTGCACCCCGGCTTCCAAGCCGGCAACCACGGAAATCAGGGCCAGCAGGGTAATGCCGATGATTAACAGGACCTGCATCGTGCTCCCGTCGGGCAGATTGAACAGGTAGCCCAGCCCCGCCGCGGCCTGGGAGGCACCAATCCCCAAAGAGGTGGCCAGTCCGAAGAGGGTCGCGAAAATGGCCAGAATATCGATGACATGTCCTGGCCAGCCCCAGACTCGTTCACCGAGGATGGGGTAAAAAATGGAGCGGACCGTCAAGGGCAGACCCTTGTTGAAACTGAACAGGGCCAGACCCAGGGCCAGGATCGAATAGATCGCCCAGGGATGCAGGGCCCAGTGATAGATGGTGGCCGCCATGCCCAGGCGGATCGCGGCCTGGGTATCGCCCGCGGCCCCGCCCAGAGGGGCCCAGTCCGTGCGGATGCCGTTCTCACTGGCTGTTCCGCCCAGGGCGCTGCTGAAATGGGACAAGGGCTCGGAAACCCCGTAGAACATCAGGCCTATGCCCATCCCCGCCGCAAAAAGCATCGAGAACCAGCCGAGATACGAAAAGTCCGGGGTGGCCTCGGTGCCGCCGATCCGGACCCTGCCCAGGGGGGAGACGATCAGAAACAGACAGACCAGGACGAAAATATTTCCGGCGCTGATGAAAAACCAGTCCAGGTTTGAGGTCAGCCAATTGCGCAAGCTGCCGAACAGCGGCTCAGCCTGGGTTTGAAACAGCATCGTCACCACGACGAAAATGACGACAACAGCCGCTGCGGTGCCGAAGACCGGGTTGTGGATGTCCACGCCGTACCGACCGAGTTTGTAGGATACATTGTCCTGGCCGATGGTGTAGTCCGTGTCGATGGGATTGACCTCGCCTTCGGGCGGGATCATGTCGATGGATTCCTGTGTTTCCTTCTTTTCAACCATTACTCCTTCCCTCCCTGTTCATGTCCTCTCCAGCAATATGCCCCCTACTCCAATATGAACCGAGGTGCAAAGAATGAAAAAAAAGCCGCGGTCCATCGAATCGAATACCAATGTGGAGAACTGTCACTGCCTGAACAGTCCCGCGATCCTCCGCTCCAGCTCTCTCAAGGTCGCGGAGTCCGCGAGGCGTTGGTCCAGGACGTGGATCCGGGCTTTGTCGCCCTGAAGGTCCACGGCGGCCGTGCCCGGCAGGAGACTGACCACCCAGAGGAAGAGCACCCGAGCCGACTCGGATTCAAGGGCGAAGACATGGGTGATCACGGTGGGCGTCACGTCAACCCGGAGCCGCATGGCCCGCGAGGCCACGTCCAGGCCGCCCAGCAGGGATTGCCGCAGAAAGTACGGCGAAAAACGGATCACGGCCAAGGGCCGGAGGGGCCAGGACCGGGGCGGGAGCAGCCGGAAGCTGGCCGGCACGGCCAATCCGACGCCGAGAAGTCCAAGGACGGAAAAGAGTGATCCGCCTTCAGTCAGAATCCACCAGAGCAGGCTGAATCCCAATATCCGGACCATGACGCCGCCCGGGCCGGGAAAACTCCACGACGACTCGGGACTTGGAGCCGATTCAGACGAATTATCCCTGGACTCAATTCTCGGTTCCGCCATGGCCGTCTCCTACCGCCCACTCCAGCAAGTCAAAAAAACAAAACAGACAAAGCTTACTTCAGCGCTTCTCCGCCGTCTTGTATACCGAACCACGCTCACGCTTCCCCACTGCGACGACCACGACCACGAAAACCGTATCACGGACTTCATAGACCAGACGATATCCGGCACTTTTCAGCTTGATCTTGTATCGATTGGCGCCTCTGGACAGACGAGAGGCGGGGACATGCGGGTTATGGAGTCTTTCCTGGAGCTTGCGTTTGAATTGTTCTCGAAGATGTTCGTCCAGCTTTCGCCACTCCTTCAAGGCCTGCTCCTTGAACCGCAGCTTATAATTCATCAAGGGCCACTTCCAATTCCGGCTGATCCTTGCGGGCATCGGCCAATGCGTTCAACTCCAGATCTTCCAGCCTGTCCATCAGGGACTCGTAGGCCCGCGACGGAACACAGTAAAAGGCCGGCTTGTTCCGGTTCAAAATCGCCACGGCAAAGCCGTCGCCCGCCTCCACGGTCTTCATGGGATTTTTCTTAAGATCGGATATGCTGGCCGTAACATCCGTGAGAACGAGATTTGTCGGCATGAGACGTCTCCTGTTTTTTTTGTTCAAGACCTAATATAAGACCTCGGAAAAAGTCTCGTCAAGTTTGGGCCGGACTTATAGCCTGCGGCAACAACGACCTCAGTGTTCAGGGTCAAAAATAACCCCACCATGCGGCTAGATCGCTCATAAAAAAGCACTCTAATACGTCCCCCTGTGTCGTATACATCCGGACGCGTTTTGATAACATTCACGTAAAAGCTTAATGGGAAAGCGCAGCGGCGAAGGCCTTGTCCGCTCAGGCGGAAGAGGCCCGACAAGGTGCGAAACGTGAAAAATAAGGATATTGCTCATCCAGGCTGCCTCTCGGTGGCTTGCGCGGATCCCCCCAAGGGCTGGTCCGGGGACGGTGGGGCCGAATAACGGAGCCCCCCCTAACAAATATCCCCAAAAACCTGAATCCGTGGGCGATTGTGCGTCCATGGCGACTCTGATGACCTGAAACAATGTCGAAGCACCCAAAAACTCATCTTCAATCCAACGCCACGCATACCGACGTGCCGACTATCCACAAGCTTGGCAGTCGCTTGCGATATTTACGTTCAGTAAAGAACCTGACCCAGGCCGAAGTGGCGGAAAAAGCCGGGCTCAGCCTCCGGCAGGTCAATCGCATCGAGTGTGGGGAACGATCCCCTTCTTTCCCGGCCTTGGAGAGTATCAGTCAGGCCCTGGAAACCAACCTGCTCAACCTGTTCCTCTTTGCCGACGATATCCTGGAAAACGACCCGCCAGGAGAACACCCGGGCTTCGCGGAGACTGGCGGCGCGTGGCCAGGCGACTACTGCACGCCCGTCTGGGTTGGAACTTGGACCTTGGCGTCTTCAGACGGCAGGCGGACAAGTTGGAGTTCGTCCGTTTATTCCATGCTGGGCTATCAGCCGTACTCCGTCAAACCCACGGTAAAACGCTTCCTCAAACACATCCGTCCTGAGGATCATTCAGCGGTGCAAGAGTTCCTCGACAAAGCCGGGCACGGACAAAAGATCAGCCTGGTGCTTCAGGTGAAGACAAAATCCTTGAGTCAACGGACCTTGTGCATCAGTGTGGATACCCAGCGGACGAAAGCCGACGCGCCTGAGGATGTTTTGCTCATTCTTCAAGATATTACGGAATTTGGAGAACTTGCCAGGACCCTCGTCCACAACAAATGCGAATTGGAGGAGCATGTCCGCGAGAGGAACAGAGAACTGAGCCTTGCCGTTGAAAAGTACCAATTCGAAGCGTTGGAGAGAAGTAAAGCGCAAGCTCGACTGCGCATAAGCGACCTGATGGTCTGGCATTCCTCGAACGCCCAGGTTTTCGTGGACAAGAACGGGATTATCGGCTCGGTAAACGCCGCTTATGAACGACTGGTCGGAGCATCCTCCCAACAGTTGCTGGGCAGAATTTATGCGGACTTTCTTGTCGAGCTGCTCAGTAAGGAGTTTTATGATCAAGAAGTGAGACCGCAGCTCGTCCGGGTTTCACGGTTGGGGGAAGCTGCGTTTTGGAAAGGTTGGGTGGAAGTCAGGCACCTGGCACGTCTTTTTCTGAGGATCAGCTACTCCCCTTGTTGGGAAGGCGAAGAAATTCTCGGCCTGGTCGTCACGATCCACGACTTGACGGCCCTCGTCACATCACAAAGAGAACGAGAGGAAAGTGAAACCAGATATCGCTCACTTTACGAAGATACCCCCGCAATGCTGCATTCCATCGACAAAGATGGAAAAATCATCAGCATCAGCAATCTGTGGCTAGAAAAACTCGGTTATACACGAGATGAGGTTATAGGACGCCGATCCGTAGACTTTTTCACGGATGAGTCCAGATGTCGGGCGCTGGAAGAGAACATCCCGAAGTTTTTTGAAACCGGTTCCGCGAAAGACCTGCCCTATCAGATGGTGACCAAGGACGGGCGGATACTGGACGTGTTGATGTCCGGCGTATCCGAGTTCGATAAAGAGGGCGTTTTCGTCCGATCCATGGCCGTCACCGAGGACGTTACCGTACGCAGAAAGGCTGAAAAAGCGCTTCTGGAGAGTGAACAACGCTTCCGTGCATTGGCTGAAAACCTACCGGTGCTGCTCAATGCCGGTACGAAAGACGCACGGTTTACTTACTGGAACAAGACCTCTGAAATCATTACCGGCTACTCCAAGGAAGAGGCGATCGACAATCCCAAGGCCTTTGCCCTGATGTATCCGGACCAGGTTTATGCCGCGCGGATGTTGCGCGAATGGGAGGAAGCAGGGAGCGAATTTACCAACAAGGAGATTACGCTGACCGCCAAGGACGGAACAGCACGCCACATCGTTTGGTCCAATCTGCCCCCGGAACTGAGCTACACCGGGGACGATGTCTGGGCCGTCGGCGTGGATGTCACGCGGCGCAAGCTGTCCGAGGAGGCGCTGATGCAGCGGGAGAAGCTTCTGGAAGTCGCTGCGAGCGCCACCCTGAATCTCTTGCGCGACGTGGAGTTGGGGCCATGCGTCACCGATATTCTGGCTGGTTTGGGGCAAGTCACCAACACCGACCGGGTCTACGTATTCAGAGACCATGTGGATGAGGAAACCGGACTGCTCCTGACCAGCCAGACCTGGGAATGGGTCAACACGGGCATCGTGCCGCAAATCGACAATCCGAACTTGAAAAACGTACCGTATCTCGCGGCCTGTCCTCGTTGGCGGCAGGCAATGGAGGCTGGAAAATGCATCTCAGGGCATGTCCGACATTTTCCGGATGAAGAACGAGGCTTTCTTGAGCCTCAAAACATTCAGAGTCTGCTCGTCGTCCCGATACATTCCGACGAACGGGTTTGGGGCTTTCTGGGTTTTGATTCGGTGCGCACGACACGCGATTGGACCTTTGCGGAAGAAAACGTCCTGCACATCGTGGCCTCGGCCATCGGAGCGGCAATCGCGCGCAAGGCAAGCGAAACATTCATCAAGCAGCAGGCCGAGGCAACGAGTCGGGTCAAGTCCGCCTTCCTGGCCAAGATGAGCCACGAAGTCCGCACTCCGTTGTCCGGCGTTATGGGTCTGACGGACTTGCTTCTGGACACGCCGCTCAGTCCGGAGCAGCGGGAGTATCTCGAACTTGTCCGGGATGCCGGAAACAGGATGCTCACCCTGACCACCGACATTCTCGATCTCTCAAAAATCGAGGCCGGCAAGCTGGAACTGAAAGACGCGGCCTTCGAACCGCGTCGGACAGTGAACGACGTTGTCCGCTTGTTGGCCGGGCAGGCCCTCAACAAGGGCCTGGACCTTGCCTGGGACGTCAATGCGGCAATCCCGCGCCTGCTCGTGGGTGATGAGGGGTGTCTGCGACAGGTGTTGTTGAATCTTGCGGTCAACGCCCTGAAGTTCACCGACCAGGGCGTGGTCCTCGTCCATGCGGGCCTGGAAGAAGACCGGGCGAACAAAACTCTGCTGCGCTTCACGGTCAGGGACACGGGTCCCGGCATTCCTCCGGACCTGATCTCCGACCTGTTTTCCTCGTACAGCCAGGTCGGCAAGACGTCTCGTCATGGGGGCACGGGGCTGGGCCTGGCCATTTGCAAGGAACTGGTGGAGTTGATGGGCGGTACTATCGGGGTGGAAAGCACCGAAGGTCGCGGTTCCACATTCTGGTTCACGGCGTGGTTCAAGAAGGAGCCGGTGCCAAAGGCGGACTCCGCGTAGCCGGAGCGGCTGAGCAGAATACGCATTTTTCGGGATTAATGTCGTATCGATACCATCAAACGGAGCCCCCAGTGCCAAGCCCCATGCAACAAGGGAAGAACGTATGATTGCCGGACCAATAGCACGTCCATTCGCAGCTCCTTTTCTCCTCCTGCTCCTCTTCCTCTCGCCGGCCTGGGCTGTCATTCCCCGTGCCGGCCCGTCCCCGCCGTCCGAAAATCCGCGGGTTCTGATCCTGATCGGCCCGCAGTACGGGCTACCCATGCTGGAGGCCGTCATCCCACCGCTGGTGGGCACGTTGACGGACGGCGGGTTCAGCTTGGACGACATCTTCGTGGAATTTCTGGACCTGCAACGCAATGACGATCCGGAACACCGCACCTTAGTCCTGGCCCTGCTCCGGAACAAGCTGGCGGACTCGAGGGACGGCCTGATCATCGCCGTCAATCAGGGTGCCGTGGATTTTGTGATCCAGGAGGGCGCTGACCTTCTTCCAGACGCGCCCATGCTCATTCCCATCCAGGAAAAGCAGCCTGACTGGCGGAACGCCTCCCGCAAGCTGATCACCCTGATCTCCCGTCAAGACGCCGAGGGCACACTGCGCCACGCCCTGAATCTTTTTCCCGACACCAGGCGGGCAGCGGTGATCATGGGCAAGGATGATCACAGAGCACCTTTCGTGGAGCCGATATCCATGGCACTGGCGGCGTTGCCGCGACAACTGAAAGTCGAGACCACGGCCCACCTTTCCTGGGATGAAATGCTGAAACTGGTTGCGAACCTCCCTCGAGACGCCATTGCATTTTATGGGTCCTACTTTGAGGACATCACCGGCCGCTCCTTCGTTCCGGCCGAGGTTGCGGGCAGGGTGGCGGAAAAGGCCAACGTCCCGGTCTTTGCCTTCCGGGACATGCACATCGCCCAGGGGCTGACGGGCGGTAGCGTGGCCATCACTTCCGATCTGGGCCGCCAGGCCGGGCGTATCGCCCTGGACTATCTGCAAGGCCGCCTCCGGCTGACACACCCGGTGACGGCCTTCGACGTCCCCAACGCTCCCCTGTTCGACTGGCAGCAGCTCCAGCGCTGGGGCGCGGACGTCCGAAAATTGCCGGAGAACACGATATTCCTGAACAGACCGACATCCTCTTGGGATGAACACATGGACGCCGTGTTTGTTGCGGTGGTCAGCTTTACCCTCCTGCTTCTCCTGGCGGCCGCGTTGATCATCATCAACCGCCGCCAAAAGGCGGCCCTGGTCCGGCTCAGGCAGACCGAGAAAAGCCTGTGGGACAGCGAGGAACAGCACCGCTGGCTGTTTGAAACCATGGCTCAGGGCGTGATTTATCAGGCCGCGGACGGGACCATCATTTCCGCGAACCCCGCCGCGGAGCGGATTCTGGGTCTGAGCTTCGACCAGATGCGCGGCAAGACGTCCATGGACCCGCGCTGGAAGATGATCAAGGCCGACGGCAGCGAGGTGCCTGGAACCGAACATCCGGGCATGGTCGCGCTACGCACCGGGGAAACCGTGGGGCCGGTAATCCGGGGCGTGTTTCACCCGGGAAGGAACGCCTTTATCTGGTTGTCCATCACGGCCATCCCGCTGTGCCGAGCGGGAGAATCCCAACCTTTCGAAGCCTATGCCACATTCAACGATATTACGCGACAGAAAATGCTGAACGATCAACTGGAACAGCACGTCCGGGACATGGAGCAGCGTTATGGGGAGCTGGAATCATTTCGAAATGCATCCGTGGGACGCGAACTGGATATGATCGCCCTCAAGCGCCGGATCAACGAGCTGTCCCGGCAACTGGGTCAGGCCGAGCCCTATGACCTGGGCTTTGCGGACGCCCTTCCGGAGGATGAGCGATCATGACGCATGCACCCCGGGAACGACCAGAAATCACGCTGCGTATATTTCTTTCAGGGTTGATCTGGGTGTCCCTGTTGCCCCTGCTGCTGATGGGAGCATGGCTGGCCTGGGACAGCAAGCGTACGGCGTTGATGGAGCAGGAAAATAGCGCGAAGCGTCTGGCAAGCAACTTCATGACCACAATGGACGAGTATCTGGATGCCCGGATGCAGGCACTGAACCTGCTGGCCGCCACGCCCATGCTGGACGATCCGGCGCGGTGGCCGGAATTTTATGCCCTGGCGCAATCCTTTCAGCGCTTTTTCGACGGCCATGTCATCCTGGCCGAGGCCGACGAGCCCAGGCGCATGCTCTTGAACACCCGGGCGCCCCTGGGCGCGCAACTGCCGGTGCTGCCTCGGGCGGACCGGCAATCCTCCGTTTCCATGGCCATTGCCCACGGCAGACCCGCTGTGGGCGACATTGTTTTTGGACCGGTGGCCGGGGAACCGTTGAACTGCATTGCCGCTCCGGTGGTGCGACACGGGGAAATCGTCTTCGTGCTGCTGAGCACCTTTGCAACGAGCCTGCTCCAGGAGCAGGCGGACCGGTTTGAACTACCCCCGGATTGGGCCATGTACCTGCGGGACGGCTCCGGGAACGTCATCGCTCAACGCCTGCCGCCTGAGTTTGACGTCGGACCGGACGAATCGCCGGAAAGACGCTTCGAGGTCCAGTCGACTGTGGGTCCCTGGTTCGTGGAAATGGTAATCCCGGACAGGGTCTGGCTTTCCTTGCGTGTCCATTCCGCGATTCCGATACTCTTGGGGTTGTTGGCCACCACTCTGGTCGGCGTGCTGGGAGCCAGGCTGGCTAGCAACCGGCTGCAACGGGCCGTGGCCTCCCTGGTCGGTCCGCCGCCGACCAAACCAGCGGCCCGGATCGTCGAGATCGAGGAGGTGCGTCGGCTGCTCGCCTCCACGCAGGAGGAACTGCGTAACAGTGAACTGTACTTCCAACGGTTGTTTGAAGACGCCCCTGTCGCCCTGGCCCTTTCCAACCAGGAAGGAGTTATTCTCAGCCGAAATACACGCTTTGACGAACTGACCGGCTACTCTGCGGACGAGACGTCCACCTGGGCCGAATGGTGGTCCCGCGTCTGCCCCGAGCCTGAACTTCAGACCAAGGTCCTGGCAGACTGGGAATCCACCATCGCCACCCCTGACGCGACTTCAGTGGAACACGGGATTCGGCGCAAGGACGGAGCTGAGCGCACTGTTCAGCTTTTCTCCGCTGGATTCAACAGCGGGGTACTGTGCAGTTTTCTGGATGTCACGGAACTGCGCCGGGCGGAAGATGAACTGCGCGCACATCAGGAAGCCAAACTGGAACAAAACGCCGAGATGCGCCTTGCCCTGCTCAACCAGATGCAGGACGCCAACGCGGCCCGGGAGCGTGCGGAGACAGCTCTGGGAGCGTTGCAGGAATCAAATCAACGGCTTGCAGCCTTTCTGCGGATCAGCCAGGCTGTTTCATCTTCGCTTGAAACGAGTTCGGTGGTCCAGGCGGTTACGGACTACGCGGTTGAGGCCATGAACTTCTCCACTGGAGCAGTTTATTTGCTGGAAGGGGAGCATGTTCGCATAACGGCAGCAACCCCCGTCTTACCCTATGATTTTCCAGAAAAATTCCGCTATGCTCCTTTGATTGATCACCCCCATCTTGCGAAATCCCTGGCCACAGGAAAACCTGTGGTTATGGCTGACACAGCGACGGCAAACCTCACTCCGACAGAGCAAGAAATTGTCCGTTCAGTGAACCTGCGTTCGATTCTCTATCTGCCCATCCGCCTCAAGGACCAGTCCCTCGGCGTGCTGATCCTCTCCGACATTACAACAGCACGAACAATCCAAGAAGAGGAGATTGCCCTGCTGCAAGGGTTCGCCGATCAGGCCGCGCAGGTCATGAACAACGCCCGTCTGTATGAGGAGGTCCAAAACCATGCGGTGCAACTCAAACAAGAGATCGACCAGCGCAAGGAGGCCAAAGAAGCGCTTCGGCGGCTCAACCTGGAACTGGAAGAGCGGGTGCACGAGCGGACCAAAAACCTCGAGGAGGCCAACAAGCAGCTTGAGGCGTTCAGCTATTCCGTATCCCATGATTTACGCGCACCGCTGCGGGGAGTGACCGGGCTGACCCGTATTCTGCTGGACAAGCACGCCACGGGACTTTCCGAGGAGGGCCGAAAACTGTGCGCCATGATCACGGACAATGCCACGGCCATGGGCCTGCTGATCGACGACTTGTTGCTGTTTTGCCGGGCCGGTCGCAAGACCCTGCACGTTTCGCTCATCGATATGACGGCCATGGTCCGGGCGGTCATTGATGAACTGAGGGTAACCGAAGACGCGGCCCGGGTGGATTTTCAGGTGCAGGACCTGCCCTCTACCGAGGCTGACCCGGCTCTGTTACGCCAAGTCTGGCAAAATCTGCTGGCCAATGCGGTCAAATTTTCATCCAAACAGGAGCATCCCGTGGTCCAAGTCCGCGCGGAACGAAAAAACGGACAGCTGGTCTACCATGTCCAAGACAACGGCGCGGGATTCGACATGCGGCATGTACACAAGCTTTTCGGCGTCTTCACTCGTCTGCATTCCTCCAAGGAATTCGTGGGCACAGGCGTCGGGCTGGCTATTGTCCAGCAGATCATCACGCGCCACGACGGCCAGATCTGGGCACATGGCGAGCCGGACAAGGGAGCAACGTTTTCGTTCACCCTCAATTAGGTGGGAATGAAATTGAAGAAATCGAATCAACAATAGGGAGCACTCATGTCTGAATCGACAAAGGTATTGATCATCGAGGACCTGCCCACGGACGCCATGCTGGTGGAGCATGAAGTCCGGGAGGTATTACCCGAAACCAGCTATCTTGTTGTGGAAACCGCTCCGGACTTTCTGGCGGCCCTGGATTCGTTTCAACCGGACATCATCCTCTCCGACTACTCCATGCCCCAGTTCGACGGCCTTACCGCCCTCAAACTGGCCCAAGAACATGCTCCGGACACGCCTTTCATCATCATTACCGGCTCCATCAACGAGGAAACCGCGGTGGCCTGCATGCAGGCCGGGGCCTGGGATTACATTCTGAAGGAGCGGATCATGCGGCTGGGGCAAGCGGCACTGGCCGCCCTGGAAAGAGGGAAAGAACGGCTGGAAAAGAAGCGTGCGACCGAGGCACTGGAGCAGAGCGAGACCCTCTTCCGGAGCCTGTTTGAACAGCATGCAGCCATCAAGCTGATGGTGGACCCGGTGAGCGCTGTCATAGTGAATGCCAACCAGGCTGCCGCTGAATTTTACGGATGGTCCCGAGAGCAACTCAGATCCAAGTATGTTTTTGATATCAACACCCTGCCTCCGGATCAAATCAGGGCCAACATGCAGAAGGCCGCAGCCGATAAATGCGTTTACTTTGAGGCCCGGCACAGGCTGGCCAACGGGGAGATTCGTGATGTGGAAATATTCAGCAGCCCCATCGAATCAAGCGGAAGGATTCACCTACATTCCATTGTTCACGACATCACCGGTCGCAAGGAAGCGGAACGAGCCCTGGTGACGGCCAAGGAGCAGGCCGAAGCGGCCAATATCGCCAAGTCCGAATTCCTGGCCAATATGAGCCATGAACTGCGCACGCCCTTCAACGGGATCATGGGCATGATGCAGCTCCTGCAGACCACACCCTTGGACGCGGAGCAGCAGGAGTTCGTGGCCGCGGCCATCGAGTCTTCCAAGCGTTTTACTCGGCTGCTTTCGGACATCCTGGACATTTCCAGTTTCGAAGCGGGCAAGGCGAGCCTGACCATGTCCGAGTTCAACCCCGCTGAAGCCCTGGAATCCGTCCTGGACCTGTTCCACCTCCGCGCTCGGGAAAAGGGTCTTGACCTGGATCTGACCGTTGATCCGGCCATGCCCCGAAGCGTCGTGGGCGACGTTGCACGGGTCAAGCAGATCCTGTTCAACCTGGTGGGCAACGCCATGAAATTCTCGGACAGGGGGGCGGTCCATGTCCGGCTGATCCCCCTGTCCGCGGCCAAAGGCGGCGATTTGCGAGCCATGTTCTCCATTTCCGATACTGGCATCGGCATCCCGGACGACAAGCTGGCCTCCTTGTTCAAGCCCTTTGTCCAGGTGGACGGCACGTATACCCGGTCCTACCAGGGTGCCGGCCTGGGGCTGTCCATCGTCAAGCGGCTCATGGGAATGATGAACGGAAACGGCTGCGTGGAAAGCGAGGTCGGCCAGGGAACCACCGTCCATGTCATTCTGCCTTTCACTCTCCCGGCCAGGGACGCCGCGAAAACCGCCCATGCCGCAGTGCCCAGGGTGAGGAAAGAACACCTGAAGATCCTTCTCGCCGAGGACGACTCCCTGAACCAGATGTTCATGACCCACGTGCTGAAAAAACTCGGACACGCCGTCACCGTGGCCAACAACGGCCAGGAAGCCGTGGACCTCTTCCAGACGAGAGACTTCGACTGCATTCTTATGGACATCCAGATGCCGGTAATGACCGGTGTGGAAGCGACACAACGGATAAGAAGTCAGGAGTCAGAAGCCGGAAGCCAGAAGTCAGAGGATGGAGACAGGACGTCAGCGAAGGGACATCGGACCTCTGGCACTCAGGTTTCAGGTCTCATCCCTCCACCCTCTCCCCATACGCCCATCATCGCCGTGACCGCCCATACCCAGCCCGGCGACCGGGAAAAATTCCTGGCCGCGGGCATGGACGACTACCTGGGCAAGCCGGTGGGGATCGAAGATTTGGAGAAGGTGCTGAAGAAAATTCAAGGTGATAAATGGAGCTAGCATTGACTGCTTGTAAATTACCTTCCCAAAAACCATCCGCGGACTGACGCTTCCGACGGAGCTTCAGGGAGGCCATTTTTATTAACGCTAAGGTGGAGCATGAGGCATAAGGCTCAAGAACCTGTGAAAATGAACTGTTGCGTGAGGTGGAGGATGCATGAAAACCAGAGCCATTCATGATCACCAAAGGCCGGATCGCAAAATTTCTTCTCGCATTATCAGCTCGCTGTTTACTGTATTTTTTTTGCTGGCAGCCATGCCTATCGAGACGCGGAATGGACAATCCGAAGATGTTGGATCGCCATGGTATGGACAGATGGAGGGCAACCTCATCGGACTTGGTATCATGGATCGGAAAAAAGCAGAGAGCCAGCTCCAACAAAGTGAGGAACTCAACAGTGCCTTGTTCAACGACCATGCCGCGGTCATGTTGCTGATTGACCCCAACACAGGCGAGATCCGCGATGCCAACGTGGCTGCCGTCGACTATTATGGCTGGCCCCGGGACCAACTGGTGGGAATGTTCATCCAGAATATCAATACTCTTTCCCCCGACGAGGTGAAACAGGAGATGCAACGGGCCGAAAGCCGTGCTCGCACCTTCTTCGAATTTCGTCACCGCAGGGCCGATGCCTCCATTCGTGACGTCGCTGTCTTCAGCAGTCGTGTTCACACTGGCGAGGAGGGACTTTTATACTCCATTATTCATGATATTACCGACCAAAAGAAGGCCGAAGCGGCTTTGGCGACCCGTACTCAAGTGTTCCTGCTCGCACTTGCGGTGCTTTGCCTCATGCTGCTGGGACTTGTCGTCAGGCTGGTCATGATCCTGCGACAACGCAAGCGTGCCGAGGATGCATTGCAGCAAAAGAGCGCGCTTCTGGCCAAGGCAGAACAACTTGCCCAGCTTGGAAGCTGGACGCGGGACATGGCGACCAACGGCCTGACATGTTCGGACGAAGCCTACCGCCTCTTTGGTTGCACACCGCAGGAACTTACCCCGACATATACGGGCTTTCTCGAAAGAGTTCATCCGCTGGACCGGGAGACCTTGGCCTGTAAGCATTCAGTCTCGGTTCGGATGGGCATAGAAGCGGATGAGTTCGAGTACCGGATTCTACGCAAAGACACTGGTGAAGTTCGTTACATCAATGAACGCTGTGAACACGTACGCGACGCATCCGGGACCGTCATTCGGACCATCGGCATATGCCAGGACATCACAGAACGTAAACTCGCGGAGCATCAAACAACAATCCAGTTGAAGCTGATTGCCTGCTCCGCAGCGAGCCCCCTCTCCGATCTTCTGACCATGGCCCTGGACGAAGTTGAACAATTGCTGAACAGCTCCATCAGCTTCTGGCATTTTGTCGAGCCAGATCAAAAAACGCTGTCCTTGCAACAATGGTCCACGGCAACCCTGGAACGCTTTTGCACTTCCCAGGGCCGGGGGATGCACTACAACATCGACCAGGCCGGTGTCTGGGTGGACTGTGTCCGTGAGCGCAAAGGCGTCATCCATAACGACTACGTCTCCCTGCCGCACAGAAGGGGACTGCCTGAGGGGCATGCCGAGATTGTTCGTGAAATGGTCGCCCCGGTTATCCGCCAAGACGCAATCGTTGCAATTATGGGCGTGGGCAACAAGTCGACGGATTACACACCGGAGGACTTGAGCACCCTGTCCTTTCTGGCCGATGTGATCTGGGAAATCATCACGCGGAAAAAAACAGAGGAGGCGCTCCGGCAGTTCAACCAGGAACTGGAAAAACGGGTGCGTAAGCGGACCTGGGAACTCGAGGAGGCCAACAGGCAGCTGGAGGCGTTTAGCTATTCCGTTTCTCATGACCTGCGCGCCCCTTTGCGAGGGCTGACCGGGCTGACCCGTATTCTTCTGGGCAAACATACGACGGGGCTTTCCGAGGAGGGCCGGAAACTGTGCGTCCTGATCAATGACAATGCCACGGCAATGGGCCTGCTGATCGATGACTTGTTGTTTTTTTCCCAGGCTGAACGCACGGCCCTGCATGTTTCGCCCATCAATATGACGGCCATGGTCCGCGGGGTCTTCGAGGAACTGGGGTCAACCGAAGACACGGCCCGGGTGGATTTTCAATTGCAAGAACTGCCCCCCATCGAGGCCGACCCGTGCCTGTTGCGCCAGGTTTGGCTGAATCTGCTGGCCAACGCGGTCAAGTACTCGTCTAAAAAGGAACATCCCGTGGTCCAGGTCCGCGCGGAACTGAAAGACGGACAGGCGGTCTACCATGTCCAAGACAACGGCGCGGGATTTGACATGCAGCATGCACACAAGATTTTCGATGTCTTTAAGCGCGTGCACTCCACCAAGGATTTTGCGGGCACGGGCGTCGGGCTGGCAATTGTTCAGCAGATCATCACGCGCCACGGCGGTCGGGTTTGGGCCCAAGGCGAGCCGGACAAGGGTGCGACGTTTTCATTCACTCTCAATGTGGTGGAAACGGAACGGATGAAATCGAACCAACAATAAGGAGTACTCATGTCTGAAGAGACAAAGATATTGATCGTCGAGTATTTGCCCATGGACTCCGTCATCGTGGAGCAGCCCTCAACCATGAACCTGAACAAATACATCCCCAGCATCTCCGTGGCCGCCCACGCCAAACTTGGCGACCGGGATGGATTCCTGGCCGTCGGAATGAGCGACTACCTGAGCAAACCAAAGCCATGAAGCATCGAATATTGTTCGTGGACGATGAACCTCAGGTCCTGCAAGGTTTGCGGCGGATGCTGCATGGTCAGAGCAGGGACTGGGAAATGCATTTCGCGCCAGGCGCGAAAGAGGCCCTGGAGGTGATGGCCGCAACCCCAATGGACATGGTGGTTTCGGACATGCGCATGCCCGGCATGGACGGGGTCCAGTTGCTGGCCGAGATCAAGAGTCGCTTTCCCAAGGCGATTCGGTTGGCCTTGTCCGGCCATATGGACGAACGGATGATCATGGGCTGCACCAAGGTGGTGCACCAATATCTGAGCAAGCCATGCAGCCCGGAAATCATGATCTCCGTGCTCCGGCGCATTCTGGCCCTGCGCCGTTATCTGGCCGAGGAAGCCCTGGCCTGCCTTACCTCCAGCCTGGACCAGATCCCCAGCCTGCCCAAAATGTATCTGGCCATCCAGGAGGAACTGCAATCTTCCCGCTGTTCCTTGAAGAAAATCGGCGAGATCATTTCCACGGACGTGGGCATGTCCGCCAAGATCCTGCAACTGGTCAATTCCTCGTTTTTCGGAATGTGCACCAAGGTTGCCAGCCCGGCCCAGGCCGTGAACCTTCTGGGCACGGAAACGGTCAAGGCCTTGGTGCTGCACGTTCAGATCTTCTCCCAGTACGATCCCAGAAAATGTCCGAACTTTTCACTGGCCCGGCTTTCCCGGCACAGCCTGATAACGGCCACTCTGGCCAAACGGATCTGTGCCATTGAAAGCGCGGCCAAGGATGTTCAGGAGGATGCCTTTCTGGCCGGCATTCTCCATGACGTGGGCAAGCTGATTTTTGCCGTGAACTGTCCGGTTCTCTACGACGAGATACTGGAAATGATCTCGTCCCGGCACTTGTCCCTGGCCTCTGTGGAGCAGGACGCGCTGGGTGCCAGCCATGCCCAGCTCGGAGCCTATTTGCTCGGCTTGTGGGGCATGGCCGATCCGGTGGTGGAAGCCATCGCCTTTCATCATCACCCTGCGCTGAGCGCCACGAGCCAGTTCACTCCCTTGACGGCCCTGCATGCCGCCGACTCCCTGATCCTCGGCATCCAGCCGGAAGGGCCCACGGGCAAGGCCGAGGGTCCGGACATGAACTATCTCGAAGCCTGTGAGCTCGGCGACCGAATCGAGGAATGGGAAAAACCGGCCAAGGAACTTTTCGGGATGACCGTGGACGAGGCATGAGGAATTGTGGATGAGTGATTCTAAAAGCAAGCCGACCATCATGGTCGTGGACGACAATCCGGCCAGTCTGAATCCTCTTCAGGATTTACTGCAACAGGAGGGTTACTGCGTCGAGCTGTTCCCGCGCGGTGAAACGGCCATCATGGCTGCGGTCAGGCACCCACCGGACTTGATCCTTTTGGATATTGTCCTGCCTGAAATGGACGGCTTCGAGACATGCAAGCGATTGAAGCAGGATGCGAGGCTCAAGGACATTCCCGTGCTGTTCGTCAGCTCCCAGGCCGGCACAAACGAGGATGTCCGGGCCTTTGCGGCGGGTGCCGCTGATTTCGTGGCCAAACCCTTCCATCCAAGCGTGCTGATCGCGAGAGTGAAGACGCACTTGCATCTCCACCGGGTACAAAAGGAAACGGAAGCCGATATCCAGCAGCGATCGGCTGAACTGCACCTGGCCCACCAGGAGATCTACCAGATATTATCCTCCATCCAATTACTACTTGTCGTGCTTGATGAACAGAACATAGTCACGAGGTGGAACTGGGTGGCCGCCAAACTGTTGCGTCTTCCTTATGAAAAGGCCTTTGGCAAGGAATTCGACGCATTGCCCGTGACATGGGAACAGGAACGGGTTGCGGAAGCGATCCGTTCCTGTCGGGAAAACAGGGCCGCCGTCCGCGTCGACAATCTCTGGTTTGAGCTGCCGGATGGCACCAACGGATTTCTCATGTTGCACCTTGATCCCATTCTGGACATTTACAAGAGTGAAGTCGGCGGAGTGCTGATCCTGGGCGAGGACAAAACAGAGCAGAAAATGTTGGAAAGCCAGCTGCTACAGGGCCAAAAGCTGGAAGCCATCGGCCAGCTGGCCGCCGGAATTGCCCATGAAATCAATACGCCCATCCAATTCGTGGGCGACAATTTGCAGTTTTTGGGTAGCGCCCTGAACGATCTCCTCCCGCTTCTCGACTCCTGGTTGGCATTGACGCACGGGGCCGTATGCGGGGACGAGTTCGAGAAGCAGACGGCCGAATGCAAAAAGCGCATCCAGGAAGTGGATGTCTCGTTCCTGACCCAAGAAATTCCCCAGGCCATTACCCAGTCCATGGACGGACTGGAGCGGGTGGCAGATATTGTGCGGTCCATGAAAGCCTTCTCCCACCCCGGAAAGGAACACTCTACCCTGGTGGATGTGAACAAAATCCTGGAGCACACCGTCACCATATCTTGCAACGAGTGGAAATACGTGGCCGAAATGGACGTGCGCCTGGCCCCGGACTTGCCGTCGATCCTTGGCCATCCTAGCGAACTCGGCCAGGCCTTCCTGAACATCGTGATCAACGCGGTCCATGCCATAGCCCAGACCCATAGCCAGGCCGCCAAGAGTCAAGGCAGGATCAGCATTACCAGTTGTCTGGACCAGGAGTGGATCGAGATTCGGATATCCGACAGCGGCGGAGGGATTCCAAAAGAGATTCAAGGGAGAATTTTTGATCCGTTTTTCACCACCAAAGATGTGGGCAAGGGTACCGGCCAAGGACTGGTCATCGCCCATTCAGCCATTGTCAAACGCCACAAGGGGACAATAACTTTTAAATCCAAGGCCAACCATGGTACCACCTTCATCGTGCGGTTGCCGCTCATGGAAGACATGGAAAAGAAGATAGATACGACACAGCTCCCTGAAATTTTCGCGGAGCGGGAAAAAATGACTGGTGGACAGGTTGAACCGACAGCCCATCAAGTCTGATCAGGTTTCCAACCAGAGGAACACGACCATGACCGAGCAATGCATTATACAGGAAAAAATCCTCTTCGTGGACGACGACCAGAACATCCTGGACGCATTGCGGCGCAACTTTCGCAAAGAATACGCTATGGATACCGCCACAGGCCCCCGGGAAGCCGCGGCGATCATCGCCCGTAAGGGGCCCTTTGCCGTAGTGGTCTCGGATATGCGCATGCCCGGAGTGGACGGGGTCCAATTCTTGGCGAGGCTGAAGGAAATCAATCCGGACACGGTCCGGATCATGCTCACCGGCAACGCGGACATCCAGTCCTCCATCGCAGCGGTGAACGAGGGCAACGTGTTCCGCTTCCTAACCAAGCCCTGCTCAACCCAGCAGATGAAGCGGGTCCTGGAGGACGCCCTGCGCCAGTACCGGCTGGTCACCGCCGAAAAACAGCTCCTGGAACAGACCCTTGGCGGCAGCATCAAGGTACTCACCGAACTTTTGGCCCTGGTCAATCCGGACGCCTTTGGCCGGGCCAACCGGCTCCATCGCCTGGTCCGTCAGATGGCCCTGCACCTGGGCATGACCAATACCTGGGAAGTAGAAAATGCGACCCTGCTCTCCCAGATCGGATGCATGCTCCTGCCCTCCATGGCCATCCAGAAAATTACACAAGGCAAGATGCTGGACGAGGAAATGCAGCAGCTCTACGACATGCACCCGGTGATCGCCGCGAACCTGCTGGGCCATATCCCTCGACTGGACATTGTTCGGGAGATGATCCTTTACCAGGACAAGCACTTTGACGGACAGGGTTCGCCCATCGGCGGCAAATCAGGCCCGGACATCCCTCTTGGCGGCCGGATATTGAAAATCTTGGTAGACTTCGACCAGCTGGATTATTCCGGAAAGTCCACGGAACAGGCCCTGAACATTCTGAGAGGCCGCGAAGGCTGGTACGATCCTCAAATCCTGGCGGCCCTGGAAAAAGTACTCAGCCTGAAATCGGAATACGAACTGCGCGAGGTTCGCGTCGACCAGCTTGAAACCGGAATGCTGCTGACCGCGGATGTCCAGAGTCAGAAGGGCATGCTCCTGGTGGCCCAAGGTCAGGAAGTCACCCCGGTGATGATCACCAGGCTACGGACCTACGCGAAAATCAGTGGTGTACACGAACCGATCAAGGTGCTGGTCCCGCCGCATCAAAAGGCAAGCAGGGCTTTCCAGGTTGAGAATTAGCGGAATGCTATGCTCCATAACTCTAAAAAAATACAAGGAGAATCCTGTGGGCATTACACGAAGATTGTTTTTCAAAGGTGTTGGTCTGGCCCTTGGCGCCGTGGGCTTGCAGTCAATAGCCCCGAATCGGTTGGAGGCAGTGCAGGGCAGCAGTGTTGGCGATAAACGGTTTGAAGGGGCGGTGGGTATTGAATGGCTGGGCCATGGCAGTTTCTTGTTCACCTCCTGCGCGGGCAAATCAATTCTGCTTGATCCCTGGCTGACGACCAACCCTAATTGTCCGGACAAGTACCGTCGCGTCGGAAGCTTTGACGCTGTCGACTACGTGCTCTGGACCCATGGTCACGTGGACCATTTCATGCTCGGCGACGCGAAGGACGTGGTGGAACAGTATCAACCCAAAATCATCGCACCCTGGGAGCTGAGCTTTTTCATCAAGAGCGAAATCCCGGAGGCAGACTGTCTGACCTTTACTTTGGCCAACAAGGGCGCGACGTCGGACTTCGACGGCATCAAGATCACCATGGTCGAGGCCTTTCATTCCGCCGGAGCCCAGCTGACCGGATTTCAGGGTACGAACCGGTTCGTGGGCGAGGCCGTGGGCTATATTCTGGAATTTGAAAATGGACTGCGTGTTTACCATTCCGGCGACACATCCCTGATGGGAGACATGAAGACGATCATCGGAGACTATTACCAACCGGACATCGCCATCCTCCCCATCGGCGGCGTATTCACCATGGGGCCTGAAGAGGCGGCGCACGCCTGCGCCCTGATCCGACCTCGCATGGTGATTCCCGAACATTACGCAACTTTTCCGGTACTTGAACAGTCCGCGGAGGCATTCATGGAGGCAGTGGCCCGACGCGCCCCAGACGTCGCTGTCCAGGTTTTACAGCCCGGTATCCCTTTCCAAGCTTGATCGTTGATTTACCGAGTATGATCCGCTTCCAGGATGATCCCAGGCATTGCACCGACAATAGTGCCATGAAGAAAACCGGAGTCCGAATTCCGATTTTTCTGAAGTTCACGATTCCGGTCGTCCTTCTCTTCATGCTGACATCTTTCCTTGGCGCGTTCCTGATCATGCGAACGGAACGGAATATCCTGCTCGGTAATGTCGTCCACTCCGGCGAGATCATCGCAAAAAATGTCGCGTCCCTGACGGAGAGTGCCTTCTGGTCCCTGAACTGGGCCAATGTCGAGCAGTTTTTACGAGAACTGGCCAGTAATCCGGAGGACGGAATCCTGATTGTTCAGGTGGTTCGTCCGGACGGAGCAGTGTATCTGGCCAATGACCGAGAGGTTTATGGACAATCGGTTGAATCAACATTGCTCACCGGCCAGGTGCAGCGGCATGTGGACTACTTCTTTTCCGATCATGGTCAGCGAGGGGTTCTGGTGGCGCATCCGGTAACCATCGGCAACGATACCTGGCATGCCCTGGTCGGGCTCTCGCTTCGCGACGTTGATGCGGCGCTGGCGACCTGGTTCCAGCGTATATTGATCTGGGGCGCGGTGATCCTGGGCATGGTCATGGCCCTGCTGCTATATATTTCCCGAGCCATTTCCCGACCGATAGCCGCCCTGACCAAATCCGCGGAACGTATCGCCCATGGGGATTTGGAGTTAACCCCTCCGATTTCTTCCCGGGATGAAATCGGAGTGCTGGCCTTGCAGTTCAACAGGATGGTCATTCACCTCCGTACGGCCCATGAGGAACTGCAGGCCTCCGAGCGGCGCAACAGGGCCCTCATCGAGAGCGCTTCCGCGGCCCAGATCGGTATTGCCTTGGTGGAGGACGAGGGACCACGTGTCGCACTGTTTCGGTACGTGAATCAGGCCGTTTGCCGGATTTTGGGTTATGAACGGGCCGAGTTGCTGGGCATGCCGATCAACATGGTGATCCATCCCGAGGACTTGCCCAACGCTTGGCGGAAGCTCAGCAACAAGGCGCTGGATGGTGAGCCCGTCACGCCCATCAACCTCCGGGGAGTATGCAAGAATGGCCTGGAAGTGCCCATTGAGGTGAGCACCTCTGTCACGGAATTCGAAGGTCGTGTCGTACTTGCCGTTTTTGTGCGGGATATCACGGAAAAGGTCCATGCCGAGGAATTACTGATCCGCCATCGGGATGTACTGGAAGAGACCGTTCTGGAGCGAACCAAAGAACTTCGGGACAGCCTTGATGAACTGAAGCGGACGCAAAGCCAGCTCCTGCATGCCGAAAAACTGGCTTCCATTGGCCAGCTCGCCGCCGGGATCGCCCACGAGATCAACACCCCGGCCCAGTTCGTCGGAGATAACGCTCTTTTTCTTCAGAACGCCTGCCGCGAAATGAACCCCATCCTGCGGGGCTATGGCGAACTGCTGGACCAGGTCCGTGCGGGCTCGGTGGATTCCCAAACCGTTGACAAACTGGAAGCGATGCTCCTGGAAGCGGATCTCGAGTTCTTGCTCCAGGAAACTCCACTGGCCATTGAACAGATTCACGATGGGATCGGGCGGATCAGCAAGATCGTTCGGTCCATGAAGGAATTCGCCCATCCCGGGGGGATGGAGAAGAAACCAGCGAACATCAACAAGGCCCTTGAAAACACCACCGTAGTGACCAGAAACGAGTGGAAGTACGTGGCGGAACTGGAAATGGATCTCGACCCGAGTCTACCAGAGGTGTTTTGCCTGCCCGACGAGATCAATCAGGTCTTTTTGAACGTCCTGGTCAACGCCGGCCAGGCCATTCGGGATGTGGTCGAGACCGAAGGCCAAGGTATGGGGATGATCCGGATCAGCACCTGCCGTGACGGGGATCAGGTTGAAATCCGAATCAGCGATACGGGCAAGGGCATCCCGGATGCCATTCGAGCCCGGATTTTCGATCCTTTTTTCACGACCAAGGTCGTGGGACAGGGCACCGGCCAAGGCTTGGCCATCGCCCATGCCGTGGTCGTCGAAAAACACCATGGGAGCATATCCTTCACGGACAACGAAGGCCATGGCACCACGTTCGTGATTCGCCTGCCCATCGGCGACGGAGAGGCAACCAGTTCAGATTTCCGATAGCCTTGCGATTTTTGTAACTAATCAGCACATCCTGAGTTGAATCCATTTCCGACGCTGGATTCCCGCCTTCGCGGGAATGACGTGTTTTTCCGTGCCGCCTCCCAATCAGTCATACCCACGAAGGCAGGTATTCAGGCCGCTTTCTCACGGATGGGGTGAGTAGTTACGTTCCGCCATAATCGCCCCCTACCGCCCGCTCCACCAGGTCACGGCCAAAAAAACCAATACAAACCCGACAAACAACACGCCCACGGTATGCCAGTACAACAGCCGCCGCTCGATCCGGTCCGGAACGGTTTGCATCCAGCGGCTTTGCAGAATCCGGTCCGACCAGGCCACGAGATCAATGGTCCCGCAGGCCGGGTCGCAGTACGGGCTGCGCCACCACCAGGAGCGCAGGCGAGTCGCGCCCCGCTCCACGGCAGCCAGGACCAGATCGTCCAGTCCTTTGCTTTCTCCGTCGCCCTGACTCAGGCGAAGAAACAGCCCAGCGGCCACCAATCCAAGGGAGATGGGCCACAATCCATCCCAGACACCCTCCCAGCCTTTTCCAGCAAGCTCATTCAGTTCGTTGTATAATTCAGGGAACATAAGCGACGCTATAGGAACCACCCCAAGCACCAGGGCCAACAGTCCGCCCCAGGCGAAAACCATGCCCCACCGCGCCTTTGGGCTTCCCGAGTCCTTGTCGGCCTTGGAATGCACTTCGTGGCGAGCGTCCTCCGCGGCCATGCTTCGCCAAATCCGCCAGAGAAACATGGCCATCAGCAAGGTCGTGCCCACGGCGGTCAGGGGCAGCACGGCACTGAAAAAACCGCTCCAGACCGGCGACAATTGCTCGGCTCCGGATTTCAGGGTCTGCTTGACCAGGGCTCCGCCGGTGAACGGCGCACCGGCCAGAACCAGTCCGGCGGCGGCCAGACCGGCCAGGAGCCACCGCGCCCGGGCCGTTCCCCATTGCGTCGCCTTGGCCACGCCGACGCCGAGAAACAGCGCGCCCTTGGCCAGACCGTGGACCAGCACGAACAGCAGGATTCCCGCAGGCAGCACGCCACTCTCAGGAAACATTCCGCCGCCCTGACTTTGGGCGGCCAGGACAAAGCCAACGCCCATGGTCATCAGCCCCATCTGACTGACGCTGGAATAGGCCAGAATGGTCTTCGGATCATGCCGGGCAAACCCGGCGGCCGCGGCGTAGACCGCGCCGACCAGGCCCAGCCAGGCCATCCCCATCCCCCAAAGTGTCAGACCAACGGTGAGCGGAAACAGTTGCAGCCAGCCCAGCAGGCCGACCTTGATCATCACCCCGCTGAGCACCGCGCTGGCCGCGGTGGGGGCCGCCGGGTGGGCCAGGGGCAGCCAAAAGTGCAAGCCGATCACCCCGGCCTTGATCCCGAACCCGGCCAGGGCCAGGGAGAAGACCAGAGCGCTTCGGTTCCATCCAGTCTCCGCGCCTGCCAGGGCTTGGGCCGCGTCCGCGAACAGCAGGCTGTCCGCGATGATCCCGGCATAGAAAAAGGCCGCGGCCAACAGCACCTCGCCGACCACGGTCATGATCAGATAGATTTTCCCGGCATGAAACGCCTTGGGGGTCTGATCGTGGACGATCATCCCGTAGGCGGCGAAGCTCATCATGGCGAAAAAGACGTAAAACGAAGCCAAATCCTGGGCCACGCAGACCCCGAGGTTGCCGCTCAGGGTCACCAGGAAAAAGAAGGCGAACCGGAACCGATCCCGGCCGCCGGAACCGCTTTGCGCCGCGGACCAGGCGAACAGGCCCGCCGCGGTCCAGAGCACGGCCGCCAGGAGCAGGAAAACCCTTCCGTACGGCCCGAAATGCAGCGTGGTTTCCAGAAACAGGGCCGGAAAGAAACCGGATGCCGCGCCTTCGCCGAACAAAGCCAGCCCCAGGGCCGGCAACGGCGCCAGCCAAAGCCCCGGCCCGGCAGCCAGATTCCGCGTCCGGGCATGGCCGAGCAGGCAGCAGATGAGAAGCGGGAAACCGATGACGATCAGCCAGATCATTTCGTTTGGATGCCTATGTTTTCTTGATTGTCTGACCCAGGATGGTCATATGCGGAGGGTCGGCGTAACGTAGGGGCGGACCTGTGTGTCCGCCCTGGTATCCCATCGTAGGGGCGACCCTTGCGGTCGCCCTGGGCAGGCGCAAGGCCTGCCCCTACGGATGACCGATCCTTCCGTGGTTTGTTCAAGAAGGATTTCGATTTCGATTCAGTCGGAATATATCGAGAATCCGAAAACAAAAGAATCCCGCGATTCACGGAAAAGCCCCCCGACCAGAGGTTATAAGCTGAGCCACGCCCAAAGGGCTCCACTCCCATCCGGCGAAGACCCCGGCGGCCAGGGAGAAAAAGGCCGTGGCCATGGTGGGCAACAGCAGCATCCACGGTGCTTCCCAGATTCCGCACCGGGCCTGTTCGCCGCCAGACTCCGGCTCTTCCCCGCAGGGCCGGAACCAGGCCCGGTGCAGAATGGGCAGGAAATAGGCGGCGTTGAGCAGGCTGCTGAGCACCAGGACCACCACCACCCAGTCCTGCCCGGCCTGAATGCCGCCCTGGGCCAGATACCATTTGCTGACAAACCCGGCCACCGGCGGAACCCCGATCATGCCCAAAGCGGCAATGGTAAACAGAGCCATGGTCACGGGCATGGTCCGGCCCAGGCCGTCCATCTGGTCGATGCGGTGGATATTCCTGGACCTGGCGAAGATTCCGGCGCAGAAAAACAGGGTGATCTTCATGATCCCCTGATGGACCAGATGGGCCAGCCCGCCCACCGTGGCCAGGGGCCCGAGGACCACCGCGCCCAGGGCGATGTAGGACACCTGGCTGACCGTGGAATAAGCCAGGCGGCGCTTCAGTTCGTTCTGCATCAAGGCCCGCAGGGAGCCGAAAATGATCGTGGCGGCCACCACCGCGGCCAGGGGTTCCAGCACCCCGATCTGGGCCGCGAAGTCCTTGCCGAAAACGTCCTGGACCACCCGGAGCACGCCGAAAGCCCCGGCCTTGACCACGGCCACGGCGTGCAGCAAGGCGCTGACCGGGGCCGGGGCGACCATGGCCGCGGGCAGCCAGCCGTGCAGGGGCACGAAGGCGATCTTCACGGCCAGCCCGCAGATCAGCAAGGCGAAGATGATCCGAGCCTCCCACGGCCCGATGTGCTCCAAGCTTCCCAGGACCCCGCCGGAAACGAAGTCATAGGGACCGGCCAGGGTCTGAAGCCCGACCACGCCCAGAAACAGCACGGCCCCCGCGCTCATGGCGTACCACAGATACGTCCGCCCGGCGGCCAGGGCTTGCGGCGTGCCCTGGTGGACCACCAAGGGATAGGTGACCAGAGTCAGGAACTCGTAGAAGATGAAAAACGTAATCAGGTTTCCGGCCAGGGCCACGCCGGTGGACGCGGTCACGCACAGGCTGAAAAAACCGAAAAACCGGCTTCGGTTCCGGGACCCCTTCAGATAGCCCACTGCATACAGAGTGGTCAGGAACCAGAGATTGCTGGACAGAGAGACAAAGGCCAGGGACAGCAGGTCCACGTGCAGCACGAAGTCGAATCCCAGACCCATGGTGAAGCGCGCTTCGCACACGGCCCCCTGGACCAGCACGCCCCAGGCCATGACAAAAACCCCGACCACTTTCACGGTGGCCCCGGTCATGTTCAGGGCCGTCCGCCACCCGGAACGCTCCTCGGGCAGGAGAAAGATGATCAGCCCGGTAAACAAGGAGCTGCACAATACGATCAGCGGCAGCCAGGAGATCATGGTCATGGCCGGCCTCCGCCAAAATTTCCCATCAGCACCGCATCAAAGGGTGGTTCAAGCCCCATGTCTCGAAGCAGCAAGGCAATCACCTCCTCGGCCCGAAATCCGAACAGCACGCAAAGCGCGGCCAGAATCAGGGCCGACAGGGTCATCAACGCGGGAACCGGACCCAGTTCCGGAATGCCGGAATTCCTCGATATCTGACGTTTGTCGGCATCCGTATCGGCGTTTGAATCATCTCCGCCCACCGGTACAAAAGTGAATGAAAGGATCTTGAAGACATAGGCCGCGGTGAGCAGGCCACCCAGGGCGATGACCACGGCCCACCACCATTGCCCGCTGGCCAGGGAGGCCTTGAGCAGCATCCACTTGGCCACGAATCCGGCGCTGGGCGGCAGGCCCATCAGGCTCACCCCGGCCACGCCCAGGGTGAAGGTGACCACGGGCAGCCGCCCGGCGATGTCCCGCATGGCCGCCAGTTCGTCCGTGCCCATGGCCAGCAGCAGGCAGCCCGCGGCCATGAACAGGGCCGCCTTGGCCAGCCCGTGGGAAAAGACATGGAAGACCGTGCCGGTCCAGGCCATACTCGCCCAGCCCTCGCTCCAGGCTGCCCCGCCCGAGGGCGTGAGCAGGGCGAAAACAAAAAACAGATACCCCAGTTGGCCCACCGTGGAATAGGCCACCAGAAGCTTCAACCGGGTCTGACGCACGGCCTGCAGGGATCCCCAGAGCACGGCCGCGGCCCCCAGGACGCCCAGCAACTGCCCCGCCGCCGGGGCCGTGACGTCCGGAAAAACCACGAACCAGATCCGCAACAACAGGAAAAACGACGCCTTGGTCACCATCCCGGAAAGGATGGCGCTGACCGGGGCCGGGGCCCCGGCATGGGCCGGGGGCAGCCAGAAATGGAACGGCAGCAACGCGGCCTTGATCAGCAATCCGCCGGTCATCAGTCCGAAAGCGACCAGTACGGGAAACGAGCCGTCCACGACTTGGGCCAGCAGAAAGATGTCCAACTGACCGGTCTGGGCATAGAGCAGGGCCACGCCCAGGAGATAGATCAACGACCCGAACATGGTCGCCAGCAGGTAGCGCAGGCCGGCCACCAGGGAGTCGTTGGTCCCGGAAAGCACGGTCAACCCCACTGCACCCAGCCCGACCATCTCCAGGAGCACGTAGGCGTTGAACACGTCCGCGCTGAGATACAGACCATTCAACCCGCCCCAGAGCACCAACCAGACGGGCCAGAAATAGGGCTCCATCCGCGCGTACTCCCGGCCTCGCCCAAAAAAAGCCAGGGCATAGACACTCACCAGCAGGCCGACAATGGCCGTAAGCAACAAAAACATCGCCCCCAGCCCGTCCAAGTACAGCCCGATGCCCAGGGGCGCGGCCCATCCGCCCAGGTCGATCCGGACCGGGCCGGAGAGCCAGACATGACGCAGCAGCGGCAGGCAGGTCCAGGCCGTGACCACTGAGGCGCCCAACCCGGTCCAGGCCACGGCCCGCCCCCGGAGCAACAGGCAAACCACGCCCCCCAGGAACGGAATCAGAATCATCCATGCCGCCTGGCTCATGGAATCGACCCGCCTCGGGTCGGTGATGCATCCTTGGCCTGTTCACCGCTCCCTTCCCGCTCTTTTCGCTCTGCTTTTCCCTGGGCATTTTGTTGGGACCGATAAACCCGACGCAACAGGGCCAGGGCAAAGGCCGTGGCGCTGATGGCCACCACGATTCCGGTCAGGACCATGGCCTGGGGCACGGGGTCGGCAAAATCTCCCTGGTTGCGATACGCCGTGCTAATCAGCAACAGAAACACCCCGCCCGCGATCACGTTCAGGGCCATGATCTGCCGCAGCAGATGCCTGCGGGTGATCAGGCCGTGCACGCCCAGGCCCGCCAACAGGGCCGCGGTCAGGGAGTACACCAGAAAGGTGGTCATTGCTCGTCCACCACCAAGACCAAGACCACCAGCGCGGCCAGGGTCACCCCGATGGACACGGTGGCCGCGGCCTCCAAGGCCAGAATCAGCGTGCCGGCCCAGGCCGACGGATATTCCAGGGGAAAACTTTGCGGTCCAAGCGAGGTCAGCACGGCCAAGAGCAGGATGGCCGCGAAGCCCACGGCCACGCAGGAGAGCAAGGCGGTCCGGGGCAACCGGTCCACCGAAGGCAGGCCGGTCAAGCGCAGCAGGACCAGCCCCGCGGCCAGGACCACTCCGGCCTGAAAGGCCCCGCCGGGGGCGTGGTCTCCCAGCCAGAGCAGATGTACCGCGACCAGCACGATCAGCGGCCCCAACAGGCCCACCAGCCGACGTGCAACGGGCGAAGCGGCCGGACGCATGGGCAGCCCGCGCAGGTCATGCGCCCCGCGCACCCCGAACACTCCCATCAGAGCCAGGAGCAGGACGCCCAACTCCAGCCAGGTGTCATACAGCCGGAAATTGAGGAGCACGGCGGTCACCGGATGCTCCACCCCTGAGAAGCCCAGTTTTTGAGCCACCATTCCGGTCAGTCCGCCCCCGTGACGTGGCAGTTCCAGCACCGCCAAAACCAGCAACGCGGTCAGGGCAACGGCCCCCACTCCGGCCACGAGGTAATGGAACCGGCCCGGGCAGGCCGCGGCCTGATCCAGTCGGCAGGAGCTCACGGAGAACGGCTCGTCCCCGGGGCCACGCTCCTGATCGGATTGATCTGATTGAGGTTCAATGCGCTTGAAGGTCCCAAACAGCAGCACCCCGGCCAGCCCCGCGCCCACCGCGGCTTCGGCCAAAGCGATGTCCGGGGCGCGAAGGCGCACCCAGGCCAGGGCCAGAAACAAGCCAAAGGAAATGAACAGCACCGTGGCCTGGAACAAATCCGAGGCTTGCAGCAACCGCCAACTGACCAGCAACAAAGCCCCGGCCAGCAGCAGATCAAAGACCAGGGAGAGGTTCATGAGGTGGGGCTCTTGGGGCTTGTGGGGCCTATAGGACGTATGGGACTTATGGGATTTGGGGGATGGGGTGCAGAGGGACTGTCATCGTGGGACGATTGGCTATTTGCCAGCCCGCTTTGCTGTTGGCCCAGCATGTTGCGGCCCAACAAGAAGCAGATGGTGGAGCTGGCGGCCAGGGCCACCAGCCAGATCAGCAAAATTTTCAGGGCCGTGCTCACGGATCCGCTGGTAATCGTCAAGGCCAGGACGATCAGGCCCAGGCCGAGGTTGTCGGCCTTGGTCAGGGCGTGAATCCGACTCATGGCGTCCGGAAACCGCAGCAATCCAAGCGTTCCGGCCAGAAAGAAAAACGCTCCGCTCAGACAGAGCAGAACCGCCGACACCGTAACCACCACGTCGAGCACGCCTCTACCCTCCGGCTCCGCCTCCGCCGCGCCCGTCGTTTTTTCGGGAACCGCGTACAAAGGCCATCACCGCCAGGACGGCCAGGACGACGAAAACCATGGCCGTGTTGCGCATGGCCGGGGCGTCCAAGGCCGCGGCCAAGAGCAGCAAAACAGCCACCCCCGTGGTCCCGAACAACTGGACCGCCACCAAACGATCCTCCTGCCGCGGCCCCAGAAAAACCCGCGCCAAACCGATGATCATGGTCAGCAGAAGAAAACTGGCCACGCCGAGATAAAACGTCTGCATGGGGGCCTCTAACTAAGTGTTGACCTCTACCCTATTCGCAACTGAGCCAGGCTGGCGACGGCATTCTCGTTGCTGATGTCCGGCTTGATGATCAGTTCCAGCGTGGTCACGCCGATGGCATCCAGGTAGATGTTTTCACTCTCCTCCCGCATCCCGTCGGGACTGAAATTCCACTGTTGGCGCACGATGTCCGTGAAGGATTTGCCGTTGTCGGCTGACCAACGCAGGACGAACTCGTGGGTCCGCTCCACTTCGGATTCCTCGAAATGAATCCAGATTCTGCGGAGACTCCGGGGTTCGTCAAAGAGGAATCGGATGGTCTGCTCTCCGGCCGTCCCGGCCCGCCACCCGGAAGGGTGACCCGGCAACAAGGCGTGCTCAATGGGATGTTCCGGATCCTCGGAGGTGATCTCCACTTCCGCGACATCCTCCAGGTTCAGCCACTCCCCTTCCGGGGCAGCAGAGTCCGTCGCCCCAGGCGAAATAATTCGTTTGCGCATGAAATTTTTCCCTTGTGATCTGATTTGTGGTTTCATTCGCTTCCGTTACAACGTAACCTCGTCCTGAGCGTCTGGTCGTTCACGGAATTCCTCAATGGACTTCTCCCAAGCTTCGTTGAGCACGGAAAAAGCGTCCAGAAATCCCTCCCGCATCTGCTCCCAGGCCCCGGCGGAGGAACTTTTGAGAGCGCCGTACTTTTCCGCCAATTCCACGCGTTGCCGCCGCAATTCGCGCATAGCTCGGCGCGAACGCTCCCGGGCGGTCTGACTCATCTCATCCCAGTTCTCTTCAATGGATTTTTCCAAAGCGTCCAGACGACGGTCCAGATCCTCCAGGGCAGGCCTGGAGCGTTCCAGGGCCTTGTCCCGCTGCTCCGCGCCGTATCGACCCAGAGCACGGCCCAATTCCCGCATCTCCTCACGGACTTCCTCAAAAGAGGCTTCACCCGGCGCAGTCCCGGAATTCGCGGCCCCGGACTGAGCCGAACAAACCCAGGGTATCCCGGCGAGCAGCATCATGAAAAGGAAAACAGCAAGCCGTACTCTCATCATTCCAGCTTTCATGATCAACCTCCCTTTGTCGATGGAACACGTTTCGTGTCGTGAAATTGATGATAGCACTGGACCTCGTCAGGTCAAACCACACAGCCCGCCTTGCCGTGAGCGCCCGAAGCATCTGCGTGGATACGCCAATTATTGATTATTTCGATGAAAAACTGCCAATTCAATACACATAGACAATACATCCGCAACATAGTCTAAATACCATCCTGAATCCAGAAATTCAGGGTTCGACAAACCGACTAAAAAGGTAAACAGGAATTATTCATATTTTCAACACTCAACCTCAATTCAGGAGGAACGAATGGCGGATGAAAAACCCATTAACTGCGCCAGACCCACTGGCGGACTCGTTGGAGAGGACGCATCGGCAGAGCAGGCCGGCACCCCGCAACAGCAACCGAACACAGGAGAGAAAAAAATGATGGTCCAGATTGGACGTAAAGCCCCTGACTTTTCCGCACCCGCCTATCACAACGGCGCCTTCACCTCGATCAAGCTTTCGGACTACCTTGGCAAGTGGGTGGTTCTCTGCTTCTATCCGGGCGATTTCACCTTTGTCTGAGCGACCGAGATTTCGGCGGTCGCCGAAAAGCATGCGGAATTTGACAAGCTGGGCGTTCAGGTACTTTCCATGAGCACGGACAGCATGTTCGTACACAAGATGTGGGTCGACCACGAGCTGTCCAAGATGGTCACGACGGGCAAGGTGCCTTTCCCGATGCTGTCCGACGCCGGCGGCAAGGTCGGCGAGGCCTATGGCGTGTACGACGCGGATGCCGGAGTGGATGTTCGTGGCCGCTTCCTGATTGACCCGGACGGCATTATCCAGGGTTTTGAGGTCCTCACCCCTCCGGTGGGCCGCAACGTCGGCGAAACCTTGCGCCAGGTCCAGGCCTTCCAACTGGTCCGTGAAAGCAAAGGCAGTCAGGCCACGCCTTCGGGCTGGAAACCAGGAAAGATGGTCCTCACCCCCGGTCCGGAGTTGGTCGGAAACGTATGGAAAGAGTGGAAAGTCCAGATGGCCTCTGAGTAGGCTCGAACAAACCTGACACATGGAATGGACGGCAAGGCCGCGCGGCCTTGCCTCCATTCGCTGGATATCCATTACCGGCTCGGTCTCGAATTCAGAGACGGCCGTCTATTTCTCCACGTCGTCACGGGCATCCCGCTCATATCGGGCCCTTGCCGCGGCATAGCCCTCCTTCAGCGCTTCCCAGGACCGCTCCACGTTTTTCCTGAGGTCTTCCCAGCCAGCCTCGCCGCCCTTGCGCAGCTCGGCGATCTTCTCTTCCATCTCGCCACGCTTGGCCCGCAGAGCCTCGATCTGATCACGGTACTCAATCTCTTTTTCTGCTTTGACCTGCCTGGCCTTTGCCGCCAGCTTGTCGATGTCGGCGTTCCATTCGTCGATTTTGGCCTTCAACTTGCGAATGTAGGCTTCCCGATTTTCCAGCATGTTCACTCCACTTTTTTCAGTGCTCGACTTCGCCGCCCCCCGCGACAAAATGCTCAAAAGCAAGCGTAGGGTATGCGCAAGGGGGAGGATGATCAACCGGACGCACTTCCGCCACCTCCCATCCTCGGCTCCTCCCGCACAATCCCCCGCAACAGTCGGCCGAGAATGTCCGAGCCGGTGATCACGTGCTTTTCCTCGCCCCAATAGAGGATGATGTCGTTGTCGATGACGTCGTCGTCCGTTCGTTCCGGCAGGACCTTCAGGCGCGGAATCACGGCCCCCAGACTGGTCATGGGGTCGCGGACGATGATCGGTCGGTGGCAGTGAGCCATGGGATTGAACGTGTCCGGCTCGAAAAAGGCCTCGCGGAGAAAGGAGGCCACGTTCACGACGTAGCGCGGCTCTCCCTCCTGGTCCACGAGGATCACCCATGTTTTTCCGGAACTTTGCACAAGCCTGAGAAACGGATCCGCGCTGGAGGGCCTGATGGAGGGAAAAACGGGCCTGTCGTCTTCAAACTTCATGGTCAGGATGCTTCGCGGGTCCGCGCTCTCGCCCTCCGCGGCCACGGGCAGATCGTCCAGGGCCAGGAAGTTCAGGCTTCCCTTGCCTTCCACTTTATCAATCTCCGTGGAGGACGACTCCATGTGCATCTTGATCAGCTCCCGCAGATCCCGCTCTCGAAAGTAACCGATCCCCTCGGGTCCCAACCACTTGTCCAGAAGCAGGGCCGTGGGCTTGACCACGGGGTAAAGAGCTATCTGGTAGATCCTGATCACTGGTGCCAGCATGGCTCCCATTCTCAGCGCGTTTCGGGAGAAGTACGCCTGAGGCATGATCTCCCCGCAGATGGTGATCAGCACGGTGGAAAACAGGAACGCGGCCACTCCGGCAAGCACGGAGCCGGACAAGAGGGCCAAAAGGACGTTCACTCCCACGTTGGACCAGAGGATGGTCACCAGCAGGAGGTTGGCGTCCCGGCGCAGATGCAAGACCCGCCGGGCATGCACGTTGCCCCGGGAGGACTCCATCTCCAGGTGGAGCTTGCTCACGGAGAAATAGGCCAGATTCAACCCGGAGAGCATGGCCGACTGGGTCAGGCAGATCAGGATTCCGATCCAGATGAAAGTGGTCATGGCGGCGAGGGGATGGTGGTGACGGCAAAGTTGCCGAAAGCGCTGCCGCTGTCGAAAAACGTGGGTGCCGCGGCTGAGCCTCGATTTTGACTTGCCCGGCCCGCGCCGTTACGCTCAAATCCGCTCGTATCCGTCTACACGCTTTCACACGGGTCTTCCAGGGGCCTGCACCTGCACCCCTGGGCCAAACGCCATTTCCGACAACACACTAGAGCATATATGCCTCAATTCATCCTGCCCGACCAGATGCACGCCCCTGACGGCGAGATCCGTCGCGTGGGCGTGGAGATGGAAATGGCCGGGCTGGAGCTGCCGGTCATGGCCCAGGCGGTCAAGGATCTGTTCGGCGGTCACATCGATTCCAAAAGTCCTTTTGAAATCCACGTCCTGGAGACGCGCCACGGAGCGTTCGCCGTGGAACTGGACGCCAGCCTGCTCAAGAATCACGAATACCAGCCCTATCTGGCCAAGGTCGGCATCGACCTGGACGCCAGGGGCGACCAGCAAACCTTCGACGCCATGCTGGCCCGCCTGGCGGCCGGCGTCGTGCCCAGCGAAGTGGTGGCTCCGCCGATTCCGGTCACGGCCCTGGAGAACATGGACGCCTTGCGGGACAGACTACGCCGGGACGGAGCCAAGGGCACCCGCATGGCCCTGGTCTACGCCTTCGGCGCCCAGTTCAACGTGGAGGCCGCTCGACTGGACGCGGCTTACCTGCGAAACATCCTGCGCGCCTACGTGCTGCTCCACGACCGGCTGACCGAGCGGGGGGCCGTGGACCTCTCCCGCAAGATCTCGCCGTATATCCGGGCCTTTCCCGGCGGATACGTCCGGCTGCTTCTGAACCAGGACTACGCGCCGGACCTCCCCGACCTGATCCGCGACTACCTCCTGCACAATCCCACCCGCAACCGCCCCCTGGACATGCTCCCGCTGTTCGCGCACCTGGAACGGGATCTGGTCATGCACGCGCCGGTGGAAACCCACCTGATCAAACCCAGGCCCGCATTCCACTACCGCCTGCCCAACTGCCAGATCGACGAATCTGATTGGTCCCTGGCCAAGCCGTGGAACGACTGGGTCATGGTGGAAAAGCTGGCCGCGGATGAGAATCGCTTACGGGAACACGCCCGGGCCTACCTGGAAAAACCAGGGGAAGTCGTGACCCGGATGGTGGACGAATGGGTGGACATGTTGGGGACATGGCTGAAGCGATGAACGGGAAAAAGCCGGTAATCGGCGTCACCGGCCCGGATCACGGCGGCTTGGCCGCCTGGTGGTTCACCCGCCTAGCGGTTTGGCGGGCCGGCGGCCGGGCGTTGCGGATCATTCCCCAGCGCCCCCGCCACGTTCAGGAACTGGACGGCCTGATCATCGGCGGCGGCGCGGACGTGGCGCCGGACCTGTATGGCGCCGAGCCGTTGAGGCCTCCCGAAAAAATGGCCGAGGAAATGACACGGGGAGAAACGGGCTGGTTTCGACGCGGCCTGGCCTTGCTGGCCTTTCCCCTAATGCTGCTGATCCGAAGAATCCTGACCACCCGCAACCCCGGTCTGAACACGGACCGCGACGAACTGGAGCAGAGCCTGCTCCGCTCGGCCCTGGAACGCGACCTGCCCATTCTGGGCATCTGCCGCGGCGCGCAACTGATCAACGTAACCCTGGGCGGCACCCTGCACCAGCACCTGACCGGTTTTTACCAGGAATCCCCCAACATCCGCAGCCTGCTGCCCCGCAAAACCATCCAGGTGGAGCCGGACTCCCTCCTGGCCCGCGGCCTCAAATGCGTCATATGCGGCGTCAACGCGCTGCACGACCAGGCCGTGGACAAGCTCGGCCGGACCGTGCGCGTCACGGCCCGGGAACCAAACGGCGTGATCCAGGCCGTGGAGGCCACAAGCAAAACCTTTGTCCTCGGGGTCCAATGGCACCCCGAATACCTCCCCCACCACCGCCGCCAACAACGCCTGTTCCGCGCCCTGGTCCAGACTGCTCAAGAATCGCGCCGCTCAGTTTAAGCGACGATGGTCGACTTCCGCGGCGTCTCCAAATTCTTCCGTCATCTTTCCTTCCAAAGCTTCGCCTTTACCAAGCGCTCCACAAAGGCTTTACGGCGAAGATTACGCTGAACCAGTTCGTTCAAGTGCCGGGAGAAGATCGGACGGTCCTCTTGAAGGCCGTATGCATCGGCAAGGTCCACGAGCAGAGCTTTAGCCTCGTCGTAGCTTTTTCCAATGCTTCGCTCCAACAATTTCTCCACCGCCTTCCAATGCTTGGGAAAATCCTTGGCCAAAGCGACAAGATGGGCTTCACGCCGTTCGCGGCGTTGCCGCTCCTGTCTCTCCTTGGCCAGACGTTCTTTTTCCAGGCGCTCTTCTTTTGCGACCTCTGCATTGGCACGAATATCGCCCACTGCCCGCGCGGCGCCATACTGTTTTGCTCCGGCCCGTTCGCTTTGCCAAGCAAGAAAGCGTCGACGCAACCCTTGCTTCGCCTCCACCCCCTGGCCATCCATGAGCTGCTTCAACAAGGCAAACACCTCGTCGCGCGGCAGGGCTTCCAGCCAAGCGTCGACTTCCTGATTTGAAAGATTGACGGCTTTCAAAGGAGGACTGCCGATTGCGGCTCCAGACAGGATATCTTCGTCCAACTCCAAAAAACGAGCCAAATCCCTCTGCGCCGGGGTCAATTCACCGAGACCCTCCAGCAGGAGAGGTTCGGGATCATCATCGTCGAACTCCCCCTTGGCGAGAGAAGCCAGCCAGCCGATGTACAGCCCGCGAAGGTCGCCCCGAAGCAGTTCATCACGGAGAGGAGCCAGACGGGCCATCCATCCCTCGCCGTCTTCAGCGCCGAACCGATCATAATTCGTGGACTCTTCGAGAATCCATGTAATCACCCAGTGGGACTTGGTAGCCTCAAACTCCAGGCAATGACCGTCTTCAAATGCCTCGACCAGGGCGTCCGATAGAACCGCCAGCGGTACGCGAATCATCAAGACGGCGGTCATCCAGTTGGCCACATACACATGCACGTCGAACATACGACGCATCAGCTCACGCGAATCGCCCGAAAAATTACCCCAGTTGTAGAAATTGCTGAAGCTGATCGGAGTAATCCGCCCCCGACTGGAAAGATCGCGCAATTTTGCCATCTCATCGGCCGTCAGTGATCTCTCCAATGCCAAAAATTCATAATATTGGTATTCACTCATAATCTCAGACAGCTCCTCATAAGGTCGGGCGGCGCACTCCGACCTACCTCAAAGTAAATAGTCCCAAAGTAGAGAGATAGGTGCAGCGAACAATGCCTCGCCAAAAGATACGACGGCATTTCCGTCATACAAAACCACCCCTGTTGCAAAGCGTGCATCCGCGGCATGTCGCAGCTTGCGCAATCCCTTGAAGTCAGCGTTGGTGACCGTCGCGCCCGCCTTGATCTCGACGCCCGCCAACTTCCCGCCGGACTCCAGCACGAAATCCACCTCGTCCTTTTCCTTGTCGCGGAAATGGTAGAAGGCAACCGGTTCTTCATGCCACCCCGCCTGACGACGCAACTCCTGATAGACAAAGGTTTCCAACAGTTGGCCGTACAAGGAACGATCCGCCCACAGGGCCTCGGCATCCAGACCAAGCAGGGCGCAGGCGAGCCCGGTATCGCCCAAGTGAACTTTCGGTGTCTTAATCAGACGGCTGAGTCGATTGGTGTGCCAGGACGGCAATTCCTCCAGGAGAAAAATCCGTGTCAACAGGGTCAGGTAGTCGCGGATTGTTGGCCGACTCAGTTGGAAGGGGGCGGCGAGTTCGGCAACATTCAAAAGGCGCGCCGTTTGTCCGGCAGCCAGGGCCAGCAGGCGGGGAAGCGCGTCCAGGGCGCTGATTCGTGCCAAATCCCGGACATCGCGTTGCACCAAGGTGTCGGCGTAGTCGCGATACCAGGCGGCTCGGCGTCGAGCAGTGGCTCGGGTCAACGCAGGTGGGTATCCGCCTGTCGTCATGCGCTCCGCCATGGATCGGCCCAGCCGTCCGCCGCCAACACCCACCTTGAACCCTTTGCCGAACAATATCCGCAAAAAGACGCTATCCTTTCCGGCAAGTTCGGCTTGAGCCAACGGGTGTAAGCGCAGGATCTCCATGCGCCCCGCCAGGGAATCCGCCAGCCTGGGAACCAGGAGGATATTGGCCGAGCCGGTCAGGATAAATCGCCCAGGATCACGCCGAGCATCCACGGTCGTCTTCAATGAGGTGAACAGCTCCGGCACTCGCTGAACTTCGTCCAGAATCACCTTTTCGGGCAGATCGGCAACGTACCCTACCGGATCAGCCTGAGCCGAGGCTCGTTGCACGTCGTCATCAAAGCTGAAATAGGCAAACCCCGTCTCGCTTCCCACCAGCCGGGCCAGCGTGGTTTTTCCGCACTGACGTGGACCATGGATCAGGACAACCGGAGTGTCGGCCAATGCCTCGATCACGCGAGGCTTCAGATATCTTGGATAAATGTCTGGCTTATTCATTGCGGCCAAATGAAAATTTATATTCGTCCAAATGTAAGAATACTTCCGTCCAAATGAAAACAATCATCCGACTATATGAAAGAAACTCGTATGGCAAGCTTAGACATAGAGCAGCTTAAAAGCGCGCATAACGTTCAAACGACCAAATAATGTTATAAAATTCAACAATATAAATCCATTTCGACAAGATTTTTACCAGAAAAAAGCAGAGATTCTTCCATATCCGGGCTCCTGATGGCCACCATCGTTGTAGCTTTATCGCCGTACCTCATGACTTCCCGCATTTGCAAGAACCGGACAATGGGCTTATTCTGGGTGGACTGGAATCGAAAAGAGTGAACAAATCAATACATTCACGACTGTTCGGCTTTGGGGCGACGATTTAGTTTCGGCTCGTAACGGCTCATATCGGGCCACCCCCTATCTCCGTCATGCAACGTGAAAGCCTCTCGTTGGCCCGGCTTCAAGAACCGTCGCCATCCATCAGCCATTTTTGACAATCTTCTTCAGGAGCAACACCATGAACGCGGCTGAAACAGCCTTGAACGGCACGCCCCCAAAACCCAACGGCCCACGGGTCTGGCCCGGTTCGCCCAATCCCTTGGGGGCCACCTGGGACGGTTCCGGGGTGAGTTTCGCCCTGTTCTCGGCCCATGCCGAAAAGGTCGAACTGTGCCTGTTCGATAGCGACGGGGTCACTGAGACCGCCCGGATCACCCTGCCGGAGTACACCCATGAAGTCTGGCACGGCTATCTGCCGGACGCCCGGCCCGGACAGCTTTACGGCTACCGCGTCCACGGCCCCTACGAGCCCTTGGCCGGACACCGTTTCAACCCCAACAAGCTGTTACTGGACCCCTACGCCAAGGTTCTGGTCGGAAATCTGAAGTGGGACGACGCCCTGTTCGGCTACACGGTGGGCCATCCGGACGAAGACCTGTCCTTTGACGAACGGGATTCCGCTCCCTTCATGCCCAAGTGCCAGGTGGTGGACCCGGCCTTCACCTGGGGCCGAGCCATGGACTTTCGGCCCTGGCACGAAAACGTGATCTACGAAATGCACGTCCGGGGCTATACCATCCTCCATCCCGAGGTGCCCGAGGAATTCCGGGGGACCTTTGAGGGCTTGGCTTCCCAGCCGGTGGTCGACCACCTCAAGCACCTCGGCGTCACGTCCATCGAGCTGCTGCCCATCCACGCCTTTTTGCAGGACCGCCACCTGATTGATCGCGACCTGAGCAACTACTGGGGCTATAACTCCATCGGCTATTTCGCGCCCAACCCGGACTACCTCCGCCCCAGAAACGACCTTTCGTCCTTTAAGAGTTTTGTTCAGAAAATGCACGACGCCGGGATAGAGGTGATCCTGGACGTGGTCTACAACCACACCGCCGAAGGCAATCATCTTGGACCGACCCTCTCCTTCCGAGGCATTGACAATTATTCCTACTACTATCTGATGGGCGAACAACCGCGGTTCTACAACGACTTCACGGGCACGGGAAACGCCCTGGAACTGCGCCACCCCAAGGTCCTGTCCATGGTCATGGATTCGTTGCGCTACTGGGTGCACGTGATGGGCGTGGACGGCTTTCGTTTCGACCTAGCCACCACCCTGGCTCGAGTGGAGGGCCCCTACGACAAACACGCCAGCTTTCTGGACGCCGTGGCCCAGGACCCGGTCCTGGGCCATGTCAAGCTGATCGCCGAGCCCTGGGACACCGGGCTGGGCGGGTATCAGGTAGGCAATTTCCCGCCGGGCTGGGCAGAGTGGAACGACCAGTACCGGGACACCATGCGCAAATTTTGGAAAGGGGACGAAGGACTGCTGCCCGAGTTTGCGGGCCGCTTCTCCGCCTCCGCGGACATCTTCAACCGCCGCGGACGACGGACCTGGGCCAGCGTAAACTTCATCACGGCCCACGACGGCTTCACCCTGCACGACCTGGTCAGCTACAACCATAAGCACAACGGGGACAACGGAGAGGACAGCCGGGACGGCTCGGACAGCAACAATTCCTGGAACTGCGGCGTGGAAGGCGAGACGGGTGACCCGGAAATTCTGGCCCTGCGCCGCCGCCAGATGCGCAACTTCCTGGCCACCCTGCTCTTGTCCCAGGGAACGCCCATGCTCACCGCCGGGGACGAATTCGCCCGCACCCAGCAGGGCAACAACAACGCCTACTGCCAGGACAACGAAATCAGTTGGCTGGATTGGATGGCCATCGACGAAGCCGGCCGGGCCCAGATCGACTTTGTCGCCCGGCTGCTCGCCCTGCGCCACCAGCACATCGTCTTTCACCGCAACCGCTTCTTCCACGGAGACATCATCCCCGGTACGCGGGTCAAGGACGTGATCTGGCTACATCCCGACGGCCGCGAGATGACCCGGGACGACTGGCACGACCACGAGGCCCGCTCCCTGGCCATCCGTCTGAGCGGCGAAGCCGGCATCGTCCACCTCACGGAAACCGGAGAACAGGAACCGGACGACACCTTCCTGCTCCTGGTCAACGCCAGCCATGAAGACGTGGCGTTCGTGCTGCCCAATGGAGACAGCGGAGCCTGGGAGCCCCTGGTGGACACCATGTCCGAAGACGGACAACCCGAAGGCGACGTCGGCCCCCATTCACCGGGCGTGAAACTGACCCTGGGAGGGCGCTCGTTGCGTTTACTGCGCTTGGTGGCGAAGGCTGGGTAAGCCATGGAAGATAATTGCTAAACCAGCCGAAACTCGAGACAGGATCGCCCCATGAACCCACTCTACGCTCCCTCTTCCTTTTACCGGCTGCAATTCCACGCCGCCTTCACCTTTGCCGACGCCCTGGGAATCGTGCCCTATCTGCGGGACATGGGCGTGAGCCACGTTTATACCTCGCCGATCCTGGCCGCCCGGCCCGGCTCCACCCATGGCTATGACATCGTGGACCACCAGTCCCTGAATCCGGAACTCGGCGGACGGGAGGGCTTCGACGCCCTCAGCGCGGCCTTACGGGAAGCCGGGATGGGCCTAGTCATGGACATCGTGCCCAACCACATGGGCATCGGCCGCAGTGACAACCTGTGGTGGCTGGACGTGCTGGAATGGGGCCGCAGCAGTCGCTTTATCCATTTTTTCGACATTGAATGGTTTCCCCAGACCCAGGGCATCCACGATCAGGTCTTGCTGCCCGTGCTGGGCGACCTTTACGGCGCGGTCCTGGAACGCGGCGAACTGCGCCTGCGTTTCGACGCCCAAGCCGGCTCCTTCAGCGTCTGGTACTACGAGCACCGCTTTCCCGTCTGCCCGTCCACCTATCACCGGATTCTGGCCCCCTGCCTGGAATATGCCGGAGAAGAAACAACCTCGCACCCGGAAATCCGCGCCGCGTTCACCGAATCCAAGCGCCTGCGGACCACGCCCCGCTCCGGAACCCGGCGCAAGGCCCTGCGCACTCGGGGAGAAACCTTTAAATCCACTCTGGCCCGGTTGAGCGATAATCTCCCGGAGCTGCGCCGCGCCCTGGAATATGCCGAACATCTTTTCTCGCCCGCGAGCCCTGATGGTCGGGGCCTGGAACGACTGCATAAGCTGTTGGAACGCCAGCACTATCGCCCGGCATTCTGGCGGGTGGCCGGACACGAAATCAATTATCGCCGCTTTTTCCAGATCAACGACCTGGCCGGATTGCGCGTGGAGGAGGCCGAGGTCTTTGCCGCGGCCCACGGCCTGATCCGGGAACTGGCGGCCGCCGGGCAGGTGCACGGGCTGCGCATCGACCACATCGACGGACTCTATGATCCCGCCGGATACCTGGACCGGCTGCAGAAGCTGCTCAAGCCCCATGCCGCGAGTTTGGGCTTTGCTCCCGGCCGTTTTCCGGTCTATGTGGAAAAAATCCTGGAAGAGCACGAAACCCTGCGCGGCCGCTGGCCGGTGCATGGAACCACTGGATACGACGCCCTCAGCGAGATCAACGCCGTGCAGATCAACTCCGGAGGGCTGGCCGAGTTGCGCGCCCTGTACGAAGCCAGAGAGGGCGCGGGAAGCGCGGACGCCCATGCCGAGGGCGTGCGGGCCAAACGACAGATCATGGACCAGGAACTAGCCTCGGAACTGGAGGTGCTGGCCACGGAAACCACCCGCCTGCTCAAGCGCGATCCGGCGACCCGGGACTTTTCCCGGGGCGAAGTCCGCCAAGCCCTGCGGGAGATCGTGTCCCGCTTTCCGGTCTACCGGACCTATGTCGGCTCCAAAGGCCCCACCGCGGAGGACGTCCGAGACCTGGACTGGGCCCTGGGCCTGGCAAGGCGGGCCCGTGCCGTGAGCCATCCCCGGCTCTTCGACGTGCTGGAGGCCCTGCTCAAGGCCGCCTGGCAAAAACGCGCCGACGGCCGCCCCCGGGCCGACGTCCTGCGCCTGGCCCGCAAATTCCAGCAGTTCACCGGCCCGGCCATGGCCAAGGGCATGGAGGACACCACGTTCTACCGGGTCCTGCCCCTGGTTTCCATGAACGAGGTGGGCATGGGGCCGGACCGGCGAATCAGCACAATAGGGGATTTTCATCAGCAGATGCAGCGCCGCGCCGCGGACTGGACCAGGGCCATGGTCACCACGGCCACCCACGACACCAAGCGCAGTGAGGACGTCCGGTCCCGGATCGCGGTGCTTTCGGAACTGCCCAAGGCCTGGGCCGAACGGGTAGACCGCTGGCAGACCCTCAACCGCCGGGCCCGTCGCGACTCCGCCCTCGGCCCTCTGCCCTCCAGCCGGGACGAGTACCTGTTCTACCAGACCCTGGTCGGTGTCTGGCCTCCGGAAGGACTCGGCCCGGACCTACCCGGAGCGGCGCCCCTCTCCGCGTTACGAGACCGATTGCAAACCTACATGATCAAGGCGGCCCGGGAAGCCAAGATCAGCACCTCCTGGCTGAACCCGGACGAGGAGTACGAACAGGCCCTGACCGATTTCACGACCCAGGTCCTGGACCCGGGCCCGACGGCCGCGCCGTTTTTGCGCGACGTCCAGGAGTTCGTGACCAAACTGGCCGTGCCCGGCGCGTGCAACGCCCTGACCCAGACGATCCTGCGCCTGACCATGCCCGGTACGCCGGACAACTACCAGGGAACGGAACTCTGGGACGACTCCCTGGTGGACCCGGACAATCGCCGTCCCGTGAACTTCACGGACAGATGGGATGGTTTACGCGAATTTCAAGCCGCGGAGGCCGAAGAAAATCAAAGAGACTACGTCGCATCTCTCAAGAGGACCTGGCACGACGGGCGCATCAAGCAGTACGTCCAATGGCGCCTGCTGACGCTGCGCCGCGCCCATCCGGAGCTGTTTCTGAACGGGAACTATGTTCCCCTGGAAGTTTCCGGGACCAGAGCGAACAACATCCTGGCCTTTGCCCGTACCCATGGACGCCAGGCGGTCATCGCGGCCCTGCCCCGCCTCGTCGCGGACCTTTGCCCGCCGGACGGCGGATTTCCCACCGGCGAAGCCTGGTCGGCCACGACCATCGCCCTGAACACGGCCCTGCCCAAAGCCGGCAAGGAAGGACACTGGCTCAACCGTTTCACCGGACGGCCCCTCTCTCCCACGGACGGCGTGCTCACCGCGGCCGAACTCTTCGCCGACCTGCCCTGGGCGGTGTTGACCTTTACGCGAAGAGGCGGATAACAAGACCGTCATGCCTACTCAAGCCGAAGAATTCACGGTGCTCTTTGCCGATCTTTGCCAGAGCAGAAGGATCTATCTCGCTCTGGGAGACGAAAAGGGACATCAACTCGTCTCGCGTTGTCTTTCCGTGCTCACCACGACGGCGACGCACCATCAGGGCGAACTGATCAAAACCATCGGCGACGAAATTCTTTGCCTCTTTCCCTCACCAGATATGGCCGTGGCCGCGGCCATGGAAATGCATCAAGCCATGGCTACCCTGCCCATTGACCACCTCGACGAGACCAATCGGCCCGGCATCCACATCGGCCTGCACTCGGACATCGTCATTCGACGGGATGGCGACGTATTCGGCGATCCGGTCAACATCGCGGCCCGCCTCACGACCATGGCGAAAAACGGACAAATTCTGACGTCTGAACGAACGCTTCGAAAATTATGCCCGGAGTATCAGGCCAAAACCAGATTCATCGACAATATTCGTCTCAAGGGACAGCATGACAAGGTTCCGGTTTATGAAGTGATCTGGGAAGAACACGACTTGACCGTCATGTGCAACCGCCCGGTGGACGCGCTTCACTCCGGCCCATGTCTGAAAATTTTCCATGGCGAACACTCGCTCGACGTCGACAGATCCCGCACCACCATCAGCCTGGGGCGACACGCTTCCAACGATATTCACGTGCCCGGCATTCTGGCGTCCCGAATCCACGCCCGCATCGAACTTCGCAAAGGCAAATTCATTCTCATCGACCAAAGCACCAACGGAACCCACGTCCTTACGAGAGACGGCCGTAGCCATTTCGTCCATCGCGACGAATTCATCCTGACTCAAGACGGCTGCCTCGGAATTGGCCACCAAGTCACCCCGGAAGCCCCCCACACCATCGCCTTCATTCTCGCCAGCGCGGCATAGCACGCCTTTAGTTTCAACCCACTCAATCAGCTCAAGCTCTACTGAGCCTGCCAAGTCACCAGTCTCATTTCCAATTCCCAGGCTATTCCCGCGAAGATTCTGAAGGTGACCGGCTCCTGACTTTCAACCACCCCGCAATCAGGAATCGCCCATGTCTCCAGACCAAACACCAGACCAAACACCAGACCAAACACCAGACCAAACACCAGAGCGCTTCATGCGCGAGGCCATCAGGCTGTCCCGGGAAAGCGTCCGGCACGGCGGCGGACCGTTCGCCGCCGTGATCGTGAAGCACGGCGAAATCATCGCCCAAGCCTCCAACAGCGTTACCAGCGACAACGACCCGACGGCCCATGCCGAAATCAACGCCATCAGACAGGCTTGTCAAAAACTGAACACATTCGACCTGTCAGGCTGCACGCTCTTCACATCCTGCGAACCCTGCCCCATGTGCCTGGGGGCGATCTATTGGGCTCGCCTGGAAAAAATTTACTACGGCAACACCAAAAACCACGCGGCTGCCATTGGCTTTGACGACGCCTTCATTTATCAGGAGTTGGACGCTCCTCCTGAAAAACGCGCCATTCCCATGATCAACCTGTTGCCGGAGGAGGCCGGGAAGGCCTTCGAGGACTGGGAAGCCAAGGAAGACAGGATTGAGTACTGACGGCAAAAACTCCCGGAATCGGAGTCAATGCTTCCCTCGGGCAAGAAACCCGTGCCGTCCCCCAATACCTACAGCCCACATCTTTATCCAGGAGGCCGCATGACCTGGTGCCGCCCTTCCGATCCGGACCCCGATCAGCTTTTATTTCCCGACGCCCAGGAAATCCTGGCGAACGCGCCCATCGGCATCTCCATGTCCACTCCGGAAGGCCGCTTCATCTCGGCCAATCCGGCCATGGCCCTGATGCTCGGCTATGCAAGCCCGGAAGAACTGGTCGCGTCCATTACGGATATCGCCGCTCAAATCCATGCCGACCCGCGGGATCGGAATTCGTTGCTTCGTCTTCTGGAGGACAAGGGCGAAGCGGCCAACCAGGAGTGCCGATTTCGCCGCAAAGACGGGACGTTCTTCTGGGTGTTCCAAAATGTCCGCACCGTCAAGGACAGGGAAGGACGGGTCGTTGCCTGCCAGGAGTTCACCCAGGACATCACCGCGCGAAAACAGGCGGAAGAGGCGCTACGGGAGGAAGTCGTCCGGCGTCGCATCCTTGTTGATCAGTCAAGAGACGGGATCGTGGTCATTAACGAGGATGGAAGCGTTTACGAAGCCAACAAAAGATATGCTGAAACGCTGGGCTACTCCCCGGAAGAAGTCCGGCGACTCCACGTTTGGGATTGGGAGACCAACTGGGGCCGCGAACAGCTCCTTGAAATGGTCCGAAAAGTCGACGAAGAAGGTGATCACTTTGAAACACGCCACCGCCGCAAGGACGGTACGTTTTATGACGTTGAAATCAGCACCAACGGAGCCGTGATCGGAGGACGAAAACTTGTTTTCTGCGTTTGTCGCGACATCACCGAGCGTAAGCGAGCCGAGGCGGCGCTGCATCACTCACGCGACTTGCTGCACTACATCGTGGAGCACATGCGCAGCGCCGTTGCCGTCCACGACCGGGATTTGAAGTACATCTATGTCAGCCAGCGCTACCTCCAGGAGTACGGGGTCCAAGATGAGGAGATCATCGGGAGGCATCACTACGAAGTGTTTCCCGACCTGCCGCAAAAATGGAGAGAAGTTCACCAAAAAGCGCTTGCCGGAGAGGTGTCCAGCGCCGAGGATGACCCATACCATCGCTCTGACGGCAGTGTGGAGTGGACTCGCTGGGAGTGTCGGCCCTGGTATGCACAGGATGGATCGGTTGGGGGCATAGTCGTGTATACCGAGGTCGTCACGGAACGGATAATGGCGGAGCGCGCCCTGCTTCTGGCCAAGGAGCAGGCCGAAGCCGCCAACAAGGCCAAGAGCGAATTCCTGGCCAACATGAGCCATGAAATCCGCACTCCCATCAACGGGATCATGGGCATGATGCAGCTTTTGGAGACCACTTCCCTGGATGTCGACCAAAGACAGTATGTCCAGCTTTGCACGGCCTCGGCGGAGCGGTTGACCAGGCTGCTGTCGGACATCCTGGATCTTTCCAGGGTCGAGGCGGGCAAGATGACGATCCATGAGGCCGAATTCGTGGTCCAGGAGCTTGCCGATTCCGTTTCCGGCCTGTTCACCTTCAATGCCAGAACCAAGGGAGTGGAACTCGATTGCAGCATCGACCCCGCCTTACCACCCAAGCTTGTCGGAGACGAGGCGCGGGTCAGGCAGATTCTCTTCAACCTGGTCGGCAACGCCCTGAAGTTCACCGACAAGGGACATATCCGTGTTGCAATGACTTCGCTGGAACCCGAAAATGACGGCGTCAATGTGTTGTTCACCATCGCGGACACAGGCGTCGGCATTCCTGAAGACAAGGTGAAAGACCTCTTTGACCCGTTCTTTCAGGTCGAGGAATCGCACACGCGCAGTTTTCAGGGCGCTGGTCTTGGCCTGTCGATAGTCAAGCACCTCGTGGACCTGATGGACGGAAAAATTTCCGTGACCAGCACTCTCGGTGAAGGAACCACCGTGAATGTGCTTCTGCCCTTCAAGCTGTCCAGAGGCGAAAGTCTCCTTAACCATCGCGAATCGAAACGACCTCAGAAGGGCAAGTTGGGACTACGTATTCTCTTGGCCGAAGACGAACCGTCCAATGCCATGCCGGTCATGAAACTGTTGGAAAAGAACGGGCACGCCGTAATTCTGGCCGAGGACGGCCGCCAGGCTCTGGACCTGCTCGCGGCCCACGACGTCGATGTGATCCTGATGGACATCCAGATGCCGGTAATGAACGGATTGGAGGTAACGCGGGAGATCAGGAGGTTGGAACTAGAAAGGGGAAATCAGGAGTCGGAGGATGGAGATCAGACGATGAACGTCAAAGAGCGAAACTCCGACCTTCAGGTCTCTGGTTTCAGCCCTCAACCCTCCCACCGGCGCATGCCGATCATCGCGCTGACCGCCTACGCCATGCTTGGAGATCGGGAAAAGTTCCTGGAAGCGGGGATGGACGACTATTTGGCCAAGCCGGTCAGGATGGAAGACTTGGAAAATATTTTGGAGCGGGCTGTCGGGCGGAATGACGGACGGACAGCATGAAGCGTCCCGGATCGCATCCTCAGCCGGAATTCCTGCCCATGAGCCGCGCGGAGATGGATGCCTTGGGGTGGGACGAGTTGGACGTGCTGCTGGTCAGCGGGGACGCCTATGTCGACCATCCGTCCTTCGGCGTGCCCCTTTTGGGCCGCTGGCTGACGGCCCATGGTTTTCGGGTGGGGATCGTGGCCCAGCCGCGCTGGGACACCCTGGAAGACGTCCAGCGAATGGGGCGTCCCCGGCTCTTTGCCGGGGTCGGGGCCGGGGCGCTGGACTCCATGCTGGCCCACTACACCGCGTTTCGCAAGATCCGCCGGGACGACGCCTATACTCCGGGAGGGGTTGCCGGAGCCCGGCCGAACAGGGCGTGCATCGTCTACGCCAATCTGCTGCGTCGAGCCTTTCCCGGATTGTTCGTGGCCCTGGGCGGCATCGAGGCCTCCCTGCGGCGGATCGCCCACTACGATTTCTGGACGGACAATATCCGCCGCTCCATCCTCCTGGACAGCAAGGCTGATCTGCTGCTGTACGGCATGGCCGAACGCGGCATCCTGGATCTGGCTCAGTGCCTGACGCAGCATGTGGATCAGGGCGACACTTCAGGCTCTCCCCCTGCTCCCTCCTCTCCCTCTGACGCAAACCGGCCGGATGTCCATACCCTGCTTCGGCTCCCCGGCGCGGCCTTCGCCTGCCGCCCGGAAGAACTTCCTCTGCTCCCTTCCACATTGGAGCTGCCTTCCCATGAGGCTATCCAGGCCTCACCGGACGCCCTGCTGCAAGCCACCGTGATGCTGGAAAAGCATGTCCACCAGGGCCGGGATACGGCCCTGCACCGAATCGGGGACCGGCTTCTGGTGCTCACCCCACCAGCGGCCCTGCTCCCGGAAGCGGAAATGGACGCGCTCTACGGGCTGCCGTTCGCCCGCCGCGCCCATCCGTCCTATGCCAAGCCGATTCCCGCCGCGGAGATGATCGCCTCCAGCGTCACCACCCATCGCGGCTGCGGAGGCGGCTGCTCGTTCTGCTCCCTGGCCCTGCACCAGGGCCGACGGATCAGCTCCCGGAGCAAACGCTCCATTCTGGAAGAGGTTGAACGGATGAGCGCAACGCCGGACTGGAAAGGCGTGATCAGCGACGTGGGTGGCCCCAGCGCGAACATGTGGCGGGCCGTTTGTACCCTGGATGATGGGAAAAAAAAGACTGGGGAGGAAGGATGGGACGGAAAACCAAGCCCCTGTCGTCGGGCCAGTTGTCTGCATCCGACGATCTGCCGCCATTTCCGCGTTGACCAGCAGGCGATTTTGGCCATGCTTGAAGAGATCAGCCGCTTGCCGGAGGTGCGCCACGTCCGGGTGGCCAGCGGGGTGCGCTACGACCTGCTTTTACAGGACCCGCAAGCCGCTGATCATCTAATTCGCCGGTTCGTGGGCGGACAGCTCAAACTGGCTCCGGAACACGCCTCCGACAAGGTGCTCCACCTGATGCGCAAGCCCGGCTTCAAGGTGTTCGAGCAGTTTCTGGATCTGTTCCAGCGCCAATCCGCCCAGGCGGACAAACAGCAGTTCGTCGTGCCCTACCTGATGAGTGCCTTCCCCGGATGCACGGATCAGGACATGGCCGCCCTGGCGGACTGGCTGCGCCGCAAAGGCTGGCGACCGCAACAGGTCCAATGCTTCGTGCCGACTCCCGGCACCATGGCCACGGCCATGTACCACGCCGGAAAGGATCAGCAGGGCCACCCGTTGTTCGTGGCCCGGACCGACGCCCAGCGTCAGGCCCAACACCGAGTACTGGTCGAGCCCCAGCCCCATTCCCAGTCCCGGCCCCGACCGCGAAAACGGAGACAGCCCAATAGTGAAGGACGCGGCTGAGCACCAAGGCTTTTCACCCCTCGTCGCCCCGGTCCACCATCCACGAAAACTCCGCCCCGTCCAGAACCGTCAGCCCCAGCTCCCGGGCCTTGGTCAGCTTGGACCCGGGCTCGGCTCCGGCAACGACAAAATCCACCTTTTTGGAAATTGCTCCGACCACCGTTCCCCCGGCCTGTTCCACCAGCTTCTGGGCCTGGGAGCGAGACATTTCGGGCAGGGTTCCGGTGAACAAGACCCGTTTGCCGACGAACGGAGAATCCGGCTTACGGGCCGCTCTCTCCTGATCCCCGGCGCTTGGCCAAAGGCCCAACTCGCGCAGTTCACCCAAAAGACGTTGGTTGTCAGGATTGGTGAAAAAGCCATGGATGGAGGCGGCCACCTCGGGGCCGACGTCCGGGAGCCGTTGCAATGCTTCCTCATCCGCCTGGCCCAGAGCGTCCAGGTCAGGAAAATTGTCCGCCAGAACCCGGGCCGTCTGCGCGCCCACATGGCGGATGCCCAGGGCGCGGATCAGCGTCGCCAGGTCAGCCCGGTCCCTGGCCTGGGCGATGGAGGAGAGAATGTTCCCGGCCAGCTTGGGCCCCATCCGGTCCAGGGTCAGCAAGTGCTCTTCCCGAAGCCGAAAGATGTCCGCCGGAGTGTGGATCAGCCCCTTGTCCACCAGAACCTCCACCCATTTCCGGCCCAGGCCCTCCACATCCAGACCGGCTTTGGACGTGAAGTAGACCAGGCTTTCCCGCAGCAGCGCCGGGCAGGCCAGATTCTGACAGCGCCAGGCCGCTTCCCCGGGCAGACGGACCGCCGGGGTGGCGCAGGCCGGGCAAACATGGGGAAAAATGAACTCGTACTCCTCTCCCGTGCGCTCTTCCACCACCGGGCCGACCACCTCGGGAATCACGTCTCCGGCCCGCTGGACCACGACCATGTCGCCCAGCCGCAAGTCCTTGGACCGGATTTCATCCTCGTTGTGCAGCGTGGCCCGGGACACCTTGACCCCGGACAGGGCCACCGGCTCCAGCACGGCCACCGGCGTCAGAACTCCGGTCCTCCCGACCTGGACCTGAATGTCCAGCAACCGGGTCACGGCCCGGCCGGCCGGGAATTTCCAGGCCAGGGCCCAGCGCGGAGCCCGGGCCGTGGCCCCCAGGCGACGCTGCTGTTCCAGATCATCGACCTTGGCCACCACTCCGTCGATTTCGTAGGCCAGGGTTTCGCGAAGCCGGGCCACGTCGGCGTAATGGCGCTCCACGTCCGCCGGGTCGGAACAGAGCCGGGAATGCTCCGGCGTGGAAAACCCCAAGGCCCGCAAGCCTTCCAGAATCTCTTTCTGCGTGGACCAGCCCGTCGCGCCCTCCGGCCACTCCACCAGCCCCACGCCATAGGCGTAAAAGCGAAGCGGCCGTTCCGCCGTGATCCTCGGGTCCAACTGGCGCACCGAACCGGCCGCGGCGTTGCGCGGATTGGCGAAGGCTTTCCGACCGGCATCAGCCTGCTCCCGGTTCAGTCGGGCAAAGTCCTCGCGGCGCATGATCACCTCGCCGCGCACTTCCAAAAGATTGGGCACGGTCCCCTGGGCGTTGAGCCGCAGCGGCAGATTGCGCACCGTGCGCAGATTCGCGCTGACGTCCTCGCCCGTGACGCCGTCGCCCCTGGTCCCGGCCCGAAGAAAGCGCCCTCGCTCGTACACCACTTCCACGGCCAAGCCGTCCAGCTTGGGATCAACCCAAAAGGCCAAATCCTCTCCGGGCAGCGCCTTGGCCAGACGAGCCATGAAGGCCCGCCATTCCTCCAGGGCAAAGGCATTGTCCAGGCTGTACATGGGCAGGGAATGGGCAAAAGGCCGGAAGGCCCGCGACGCCTCCCCGCCGACGCGCTTCGTGGGCGAATCCGGGTCCGCCAGCTCGGGGTGCCGCTCTTCCAGAGCCCGCAGCTCCCGAAACAAGGCATCGTACTCCGCGTCGTCGATCTCCGGATCGTCCAGCACATAGTACCGGTGATCATGGTGGCGGATCAGTGCGGCGAGCTCACGCATGCGCTTGCCGGGGTCGTGATTCATTGTCGACGTCATCACAGTTCCTCGTCCGTGAACGTGGTTTGGACTTGGCGCAGGATTTCGGCATGACCGTGACCGAGACGCGCGGAGAGGTACGCCCGTTCATGCAGCGCGGCGGTTTCCAGAAAGCCGGGTACGCCCCTGGCCGCGGAATGATACACGTGGCGCATCCGGACCTGATGGTCCACGACCACCGGCCACCCCGCCCGGGAAGCTCGCAGGGAAAACCACAGGTCCACACCGTAACCGCGGGGATTGTCCGTGCAATCCAGCCCCCCCAGGGCTTGCCAGCACTCCAGGCTGATCAAGGGAGCCACGCCGTCCAGCACGGTGGCTCGGCGATAGGCCCGGGCCGTATCGGCGACCATCTGGGGATGATACGGATGGTGCTCGAATGTCGGAGAGTAGATGCCCACCGGGCCGATGCTCCGCTCCATGCGCCGGAGCCGTTGCCAGGCCCGCTCCAGAAAGGGCGGCCTGGAGATGAAAAAGGCGTCGTTGTTCAGGAACCAGACATGGGACCATCCGCTTTCCCGGCCCAGATGCAGGACGTAATCCAGAGCCCCGGCCCAGAACAGATTTTCGTCCAGCCGCTGCCAGGCTTGCGGATAGGGCTCCGGAGCATGGTTGTCCAGAACCATGACCCGCTCCCGCCAATCAGGGTCGCTGTTCAGCAGCTGACGATGCAGACGCCGGGTCACCTCGGGTCGGCCGTAGTGCAGGATGACGACCACGGGTGAACTATTCGATTCGAATTCAGGAGGGCACATCACCTCCCCCCGTCTCCATCCAGCATCTTGCGCCGCAACAAGGCCACTTCGTCGCGCAGGGACGCGGCGCGTTCGAATTCCAGTTCCTTGGCCGCGGCGCGCATTTCCCGTTCCAGACTTTTAATCCGGCGGGCCATGTCCTTGGGGGAGAGGTTTGCGTCTCCGTACTTGCCCCCGGCTTCACGCAGGGTCGCGGATTGATCCTTGTCCCTGGCCTCGGCGTAGATGTGGCCGAGAATGTTGTCCATGCCCTTGATGATCGTGGTCGGGACGATGCCGTGGGCTAGGTTAAACTCCTGCTGGACCTGGCGACGCCGGGCGGTCTCGTCCATGGCCTCGGCCATGGAGCGCGTGACCTTGTCCGCGTAGAGAATCACCCGGCCTTGAACATTGCGGGCGGCCCGGCCAAAGGTCTGGATCAGGGAGCGGAACGAGCGCAGAAACCCCTCCTTGTCCGCGTCCAGGATGGCCACCAGGGAGACTTCGGGCAGGTCCAGCCCCTCCCGAAGCAGGTTGATGCCCACCAACACGGTGAACTCCCCCTTGCGCAGGGCCTGGATGATGGCCACCCGTTCCAGGGTGTCGATGTCCGAGTGCATGTACCGGGCACTCATGCCCATGTTGTTCAGGTACTCGGTCAGGTCCTCGGCCATCCGCTTGGTCAGGGTGGTCACCAGGACCCGTTCTCTCCGCTGCTCGCGCAGTTTGCACTCTCCCAGCAGGTCGTCCATCTGCCCCCGCACCGGCCGGACTTCCACTTCCGGGTCCACCAGTCCCGTGGGCCGGATGATCTGCTCCACCACCGTGCCGTTGCTCTGTTCCAGCTCAAACGGCCCCGGGGTGGCCGAAACCGAGACCACCTGCCCCACCCGCTCCCAGAACTCCCGGATGCTCAAGGGGCGGTTGTCCAGGGCCGAGGGCAGGCGGAAGCCGAAGTCCACCAGGGTTTTCTTGCGGGACTGGTCGCCGTGGTACATGCCGCCGATCTGGGGGATGGTGATGTGGGACTCGTCCAGGAAGAGCAGAAAATCCGAAGGAAAGTAGTCCAGCAGGCAGGCCGGAGGCTGTCCGGCCCGGCGGCCGTCCAGATGCCGGGAGTAATTCTCGATTCCCGTGCAGTAGCCCAGCTCCTCGATCATCTCCAGATCCAGCATGGTCCGTTGCTCCAGGCGCTGGGCCTCCACCAGCCTGTTCTCGGCCTTGAGCAACCGCAGCCGCTCCCCGAGTTCGTCCCGGATATCCGCCATGGCCCGCAACAGGTTCTCCTTGTCCGAGACATAGTGGCTGGCCGGGAAGATCACGGTCTTCTGGATTTGGCCATGGGTTTCCCCGGTCAGAGGATCGATCTCATGGATGGTCTCCAGTTCGTCGCCGAAAAATTCCAGCCGCAAGGCCCGCTCGTGGCTGTAGGCCGGGATGATGTCCAGGCTGTCGCCCCGGACCCGAAAGGTTCCCCGGTGAAAGTCGATGTCGTTGCGCTCGTAAAGCACCTCCACCAGGCGGCCCAGCAGATCGTCCATGGTCAGCCGCTGCCCGGCCTCGATGGGGATGACCATCTTGGCGTAGTATTCCGGCGATCCCAGGCCGTAGATGCAGGACACCGAGGCCACGATGAGCACGTCCCGCCGGGTGAGCAAGGCGTGGGTCGCGGCGTGGCGCAGCTTGTCGATCTCCTCGTTGATGGAGGAGTCCTTTTCGATGTAGGTGTCGCTGTGCGGCAGGTAGGCTTCGGGTTGGTAGTAATCGTAATAACTGACGAAATACTCCACGGCGTTGTTGGGGAACAGTTCCTTGAACTCGTTGAAGAGCTGCGCGGCCAGGGTCTTGTTCGGGGCCATGACCAGGGCCGGACGCCCCAGCCGGGCAACGACCTGGGCCATGGTGAAGGTCTTGCCCGAACCGGTCACGCCCAACAGGACCTGATGCGCCTCGCCGGCATTGACTCCGGCCACCAGGGCGTCAATGGCCTGGGGCTGGTCCCCTTGGGGGGTGTACGGACTGATCAGTTCAAAGGGAGTTGTGGGCGCAGGGGCGGAAGAGGTCGTCATTGCGGTACGCGGCGTCGGATGATAAGAAAAAAGGTTGGATTCACGTTCATTATCAACCCATCGGCGAGTTGACTCGTGAACCAAATGGACGGTCGCAGTCTAGAGATTTCCACTTGGGCTGTCACCTTGCCCGGCAAAAACCTTATCGCTTATGCGTCAAGAGAGGAACCACATGGAACTGAACATTCTCTGTCCTGAAAAAGAACCGGCGGTCCCCCGGGCCCACGTAATGACCATGGCCATTAAAAGCTTCAAGGGGCGGCGCAACGTCGAAGTGCATCTGTATCGGGCCGGCTGGAAGCCTGAGGAGTTGGACGCCTACGACTGGGATAGCCTCTTAGGCGATCCGATGCAGGCGGACACCCCGATTCCCCACGAGAACAGCAAAAAAGTGCTCCTGGAGGCCTTCACTACCGAGGAGCGGGACCAGGTGGTCGCCTATCTGCAACACCGCTACGGGGAAAAGCTGGCCTCCATCTCGGCCTGCGCCTTGGACTTCCCCATCCCCAAGGGCTTGGCCGCCCTGTCCGACGTACCCGAAGGCAAAAGCGTGGGCCGGATTCGCCTGGAAACCGTCCCTCAATTCACCCTGCCCTTCCCGGTGCATGGCCTGTACGACCTCAGTCAGCATGAACCGCTGATGGAGGCCAACGGACGGGAAGCTGCCTGAAGGCAAACCGCCCGCTTCGCTCAGGACACGGAGAACGCCAAGAAGAAAGAACTTCGTCTCCTGCTGGAAAAATGCAGGAGACTAAAGGCTTCGCGCCAGTCGGCAATCTCAATCCATCCGGGAGGCAAAACCTTTTTGAAAGCAGCTCTTTCCCTGCTTTCAAAAGATGTCTTCCTTTGCGATCCTCGCGTCTTGAGCGACCAACGGGAGCGGGCGGTTCCCTTTCTCTCTGACATCAAGCCTCCGTCCATCGACCGAAAATGGTCGGTTGGACCGTGGCCTCTTCCAGGATGGCCATGAACTGCCCACGGCGGATCTCCCGGGCCCCGAAGCGTTGCATGTGCGCCGTGGTCTGCTGACAGTCCAGAAGCCGGAAATCCCAGCGTCGCAATCGCTGAACGAGGTTGACCAGGGCGACCTTGGACGCGTTGGGGCGCAGGTGAAACATGGATTCGCCGAAAAAAACGCGGCCCAGGGCCACGCCGTACAACCCTCCCACCAACTCCCCGCTCTCCCAGACTTCCACGGAGTGCGCCAACCCGACCTCGTGCAACAAGGCGTAGGCCCGTTGCATTTCCGGCACCAGCCACGTTCCCGGGCCGTCCGGCCTGGAAGCGACGGCGCAGTGGCCGATCACCTTGAAAAATGCCCGGTCAAAGGAAACCTGAAATGGTTCCCGGCGTAAAACCCTGCGCAGGCTGCGGGGAATGTGCAGTTCCTCCGGAAACAACACCAAACGGGGATCCGGCGACCACCAGAGAATCGGCGAGTTGGGCCCGTACCAGGGAAAGATTCCCTTGCTGTAGGCGTGCAGCAAGCGTTCCGGGGACAAATCTCCGCCCACGGCCAGCAATCCGTCCGGCTCGGCCTGTTCCACCGGAGGGAAGATGATCTGAGGATGCAGTGCATGGACGGGCATGATCGAAAAGGGAAGCGCCTCTGCGCGATTATCCGCGGGAAAGGTCGCGCCGCAACGCGAAAGGGCCGAGCCACAAGCATGGCTCGGCCCTCGTACCGGAATCGAATGCGCGGTGGTCAGGCAAATTCAAACACCAAGGCTTGGTCTTCGCCCTGCTCTCGAGCTTGATCCGAGGCGGGAACGTTCACCCGCACCGTACCGCCCTTGACCAATCGACCGAACAGTATCTCGTCGGTCAAGGGATCCTTGATGGAGGTCTGGATCAGGCGGCCCAAGGGTCTGGCCCCGAAGGACGGGTCAAAGCCGCGTTCCGCGAGCCAAGTCAGAGCATCCTTGGTCAAGGAGACGACCACCTTCTTGTCCTTGAGCTGGACATTTAATTCATCCACGAATTTGGTCACTATCTTTTCCATGACTTCGGTGGTCAAGGAGTGAAAGCAGATGGTGGCGTCCAGCCGGTTGCGGAACTCCGGGGTAAACAGCTTCTCCACGGCCTTCTTGCTCAGGTGGCCGCGGTCGTCGTCCTTGCCCGGCTCGCCGAAGCCGATGCTCGTGGCGCACATGTCCTGGGCCCCGGCGTTGGAAGTCATCAGCAGGATGGTATTCCGGAAGTCGGCCTTGCGTCCGGCGTTGTCGGTCAAGGTGGCATAGTCCATGACCTGCAGCAGGATGTTGAACAGGTCCGGATGGGCCTTCTCGATCTCGTCCAGCAGAAGCACGGTGTGCGGGTGCTTGCGGATGGCGTCCGTAAGCAGGCCGCCCTGCTCGAAGCCGATGTATCCGGGCGGAGCGCCGATCAGCCGGGCAACGGCGTGCTTCTCCATGTATTCGCTCATGTCGAAACGCAGGAAATTGACGTTCAGGGTCTGGGCCATCTGCCGGGCCAACTCGGTCTTGCCCACTCCCGTGGGCCCGGTGAGCAGGAAGCAGCCCGTGGGCTTGTTTTCCGCGCCCAGCCCGGCCCGGGAGCGTTTGATGGCCCGGGCCAGACTCTCCACGGCCTCATCCTGTCCGAAAATGACATCCTTCAACCGCCCTTCCAGTTCCTGGAGTTGGCTCTTATCCGAGGCCGAGACTCGGGTTTCCGGAATACGAGCCATCCGGGCCACGACCTGTTCCATTTCCAAAGGCCGAATCAGATTCTTCTTCCGATTTTTGGGACTGAGCTTGAACACCGCACCGGCCTCGTCAATGACGTCGATGGCCTTGTCCGGCAGAAAACGGTCGTTGATGTGGCGCATGGAGAGATCCACCGCGGCTTCCAGGGATTTGGGAGCATAGCGCACCCCGTGGTGTTCCTCGTAGTACGGCCGCAGCCCTTGGAGAATTTGCACGGTCTCATCCCGGCTGGGCTCGGGGATTTCCACTTTCTGGAACCTTCGGGACAAAGCTCGGTCCTTTTCAAAATGGTTCTTGAACTCCTCGTAGGTTGTGGAACCGATGCAGCGCAGCTTGCCCGAGGCAAGGGCAGGCTTAAGCAGGTTCGAGGCGTCCATGCTTCCGCTGCTGGTGGCCCCGGCGCCGACGATGGTGTGGATTTCGTCGATGAACAGGATCGCATCCGGAACGGACTCCAACTCCTTGAGCACGCCCTTGATCCGGGCCTCGAAATCACCACGGTACTTGGTCCCCGCCAACACCGCGCCCATGTCCAAGGCGTAAACCTTGGCCTTGCCCAGATACTCCGGCACGTTCCCTTCGGCGATACGCAACGCCAATCCTTCGGCCAGGGCGGTCTTGCCCACGCCGGGATCGCCTACGTAGATGGGATTGTTCTTGCGCCTCCTGGCCAGGATCTGCATGGTCCGGTGCAGCTCCAGATTGCGGCCCACCAGGGGATCGATCTCGCCGTTCTTGGCCTTGGCCACCAAGTCCACGGTGAACTGCTCCAAAAACGATTCTTTCTTCTGTTTCTGGCTCTGGGTCCGGCACTGCGTACAGGACTCGTCCTCGGGCCGACCCTGAGGATCGTGGGTGGGAACGCCGTGGGAGATGTATTCCAGAATATCCAGTCGATCCACGCCATAGGATTGCAGAAAGTAATTGGCGTAGGACTCCTGTTCCTGACAAATGGAAGCCAGGACGTCGCCCACGCTGACCTCAACCTTGCCCGAGGACTGGACATGCAGGATAGCCCGCTGAATGACCCGTTGCAGGCTGGGAGTCTGAACAACCTCGGTCATTCCGCCCGCCGACATGACCTGCATGTGATCCAGAAAAAACCGCTCCAACTGCCCTTTCAGCTTGACCAACTCCACGCCGCAATGCTCCAGGATGTCCTTGGCCGTAGAGTTCCGGATCATTGCGTACAGCAGATGCTCCAGGGTCAGAAACTCATGGTTGCGAACCCTGGCTTCACGCACGGCGACCAAAAACGAGCGTTGCAATTCCTTGCTCACCATATATCTATTCCTCTTCCATGGTACATTTCAGCGGAAAACCGTTCTTTCTGGCCATGTGCCGAACCAAGGCCACCTTGGCCTCGGCGATCTCCGCGGTGTAAACTCCGCAAATCCCCATGCCCTCCTGGTGCACTTTGAGCATGATCGCGGCGGCCTCGTTCTCGATCTTTCCAAAGACCACCTTCAGGACATGCACGACAAACTCCATGGTCGTGTAGTCGTCATTGTGCAGCAAGACCTTGTACCGCTTCGGCAGGTCCAGAAGGTCGTCAACCTCGATGTCTCCCTCGATCCGGGGATCGGATATTTCCACGCTCAACGGTTCATCCTTATCTTCAGCTATCTATTCGTCAAAAAGAGAACCCAATTTCCTGCCGCTTCGCTTCGACTTTGACGGACTTCCCTGGATTCCAATGGACTAACTAACATCCGCGATACGCTTGTCAATTCCCGGAAAGTCCGGGTTCAACTCCTTGACCCGGAGGTACAATTCCAGGGCCTCTTGCTTTTTCCGAACCTGCTGCATGGCCACCCCGATGTTGAACGCGGTGACGTCGTTGGAGAGCATGTTGATCTTGTTGATCTTCATGGCCTTTTCGAACGCGTCGTGAGCGTCCCAGAACCGGCCGCCTTCCATGAAGGCCATGCCGATATTGTAATGGACGATCTCCGCATCGGAGGCCACGTTGAGCACCTTCTTGAATTCCTTCACGGCCTGCTCCCACTTGCCCTGCTTGCGCAACGCGATGCCCAGCCTGTTGAAAACATGAACATCCGACTGGGTCAAGGTGGATTTCCCGTCCAGAATCTCGCGAAAATACTTTTCAGCCAGGGATGCGTCCTTGTTCAGACAGGCTTCGGCCACGGTCAGCTTGACGTGATCGAGCATGTCTCTGGCCTGTTTGGTGGAAATCTTCACCGCCTCCTTGAAATAGGTATCGGCTGCCTCCGAATTCCCCTGTTCCAGGTGCAACTCACCGATCTCAATCTTGCGGTCCATGTTCATCGGGCTGAGACGTTCCAGTTTCTCCAGATATTCCAACTGGGCCTGAAAATCGTTCTTTTCCCGAAAGTATTCAACAATCTTTTTCAACGGTTCCAGGTACATCTTGGCTTGTTGGGCCGCGTGGAGATAGGATTGCAGAGCCTCGTCGTCGCGCCCCAGCCGGAGAAAGGCGTCTCCCTGAATCATCAGGGCCGCTGAGCTGTTGGGCTTGATTTCTAAAATTTTCTCAACCACTTCCAGGGCTTTTTTATACTCTCCCTTTTGAATCATATCCTTGCCGTGCCCCACCAGCTTGGGTAATTGCCCCTGAGGACGGATGGTCAAGGCGATCTTCTCAATGAGCGTATTCACGGAAACCGGTTTGACGATAAAATTGTCGGCTCCTATTTCATGCAGATAAACCAGGAGATTTCGATCCGCCTCCGTGGTCATTAAAATGATATAGGATTCCGGGTACGTGCTCTTCAAAAATTTAATCAACTGGTTATTGCTGCGGTTGTTGACCACGCGCTCGATGAAAAACAGCGGCTTCCCCTTGATGTCGACAATCCGGCGGGTATCCTTGAGCAGTTCCTCCTCGCGCAGCACGAACCGCATGCAGTCCTTCAGCTGGAGATGGCTGGCAAAGGTGTTGCGCAAAATCTTTACCGCGATGGTATCATCGGTAAAGACAAGACAATACCCGCGCTGATCCAACACGAAATCCTTGATCACCACTTCGTACTTCTTAAGTTGCTGGATCGCGGCCAGCTGATTTTCATACATCGACAACCTCCTTGGGAGCCAAACACTCAACCAGCGCCAACCGGCGCGGTCGCTGAACAAGGATCAACGCATGTCCCTTGAAGTTGAAAAAAAATACTTAAATCCGAACCTGCACGCCGTTTGCGAACGACTTTTGGAAACGGGAGCAACGTTTTGTTCCCTCCATCTTGAAAAAAACTGGCTGTTCGACACCCCGGAACGGCGGCTTCGAGCCGCGAAGATCCTGCTTCGCCTGCGCAGAGCCGACGGGGCCACGCTGACGGTGAAAAAAAAGCCGGATAGCGTCCTGCCGCTGGATCCGCGATTCAAAGTACTTGAGGAACTGGAGACGAACGTCACGGACCCGGCTTCGATGCGCGCAATTCTGGAGTTGTTGGGATACGTCATCGTGTTTCAATATGAAAAGATTCGGGCGACATGGCAATGGCAATCCTGCGCTATCTGCCTGGACACGCTGCCCTTCGCCCAGGTCGTGGAGCTTGAGGGAACGCCTGAGTCCATAGAGCGGACAGCTTGCCGGCTCGGCCTGGATAGGCTGGCGTCGTCCACCTGGAATTACATGCGGATGTACCAGGAACACTGCCGAACCCTGGGCCAACCGGAAAAGGATAGTTTTCTTTTTTCCAAGACGCAACGCAACACGGCCTTGACGGCGTTGCGGGAGGCCAAAGACGCCCTCAGCCCATGCGCAGTATTTCTCCGGCTAGATTTCCCAGAGGCATGACCTTGCGCACCCCACCCAGCTTGATGGCCTCGTTGGGCATGCCGAACACCACGCAGCTTTGCTCATCCTGGGCCACGGTATGGGCACCGGCGTCGAACATCTCGCGCATGCCCTTGGCCCCGTCGTCCCCCATTCCGGTCATGATCACGCCTACCGTGTTGGCCCCGGCATACCGGGCCGCGGAGCGGAAAAGGACGTCCACCGATGGCCTGTGCCGGGAAACCAGCGGCCCATCCTTGACTTCCACATAATACCTGGCCCCGCTGCGCTTGAGCAACATATGTCTGTTTCCAGGCGCGATCAGGGCCTGCCCGCGCAACATGGTATCGCCGTCCTGGGCTTCCCGGACCGTAATTCTGCATATCCCGTCCAGACGCTTGGAAAAGGCCGCGGTAAAATTCTCGGGCATGTGCTGGACCACGGCAATGGCCGGGCAATCCATGGGCAGAGCCTCGAGCAGGACGCGCAAAGCCTCGGTGCCTCCAGTGGACGCGCCCACCACCACGACCTTTTCCGTGGTCTTGACCATTGCCTTGGGCTGATGGCTCATGGGAATCACCGCGTCCGCGGTAAGCTTGGGCCTGACCGTAACCGGCGTGTACACTCGCAGCTTAGCGCTGGCCGCGGCCTTGACCGCGTCGCAAATTCTGATCCGGGACTCCTCGAAAAACTTCTTGGTCCCGACCTTGGGCTTCTGGATGATCTCCACCGCGCCATATTCCAGGGCCTTGAGGGTGGTTTCCGCCCCCTGTTCGGTCAGCGTGGAGCAGATGATCACCGGAATCGGATGCTGGGCCATGATCTTGCGCAAAAAGGTCAGCCCGTCCATCCGCGGCATTTCCACGTCCAGGGTGATCACGTCCGGAACAATCTCCTTCATCCGCTCCACCGCGGCATACGGATCACCAGCGGCCCCAATCACCTCGATGCCCGGGTCCGAGGAAAGCAGTTCAATCAGCGTTTGCCGGACCAGGGCGGAATCGTCTACAACCAGCACCTTGATTTTCTGTTTCATCGGCCTGACTCGTTTTCCTGGATTGTTGAACGGGAACAGGCGGTTCGATCATCCGGGAAAATTGAACGTTTGATCCGCTTAACCCAAACCTCGCCCGTGTGACTCAAAAAATACAGTTTTCGCCCTAACGGGCCGCCGACATCCGAGGCCATGACCCGCAGTCCGGCTCGTTCCAGCTCCATGATCGCCATCTGGACGTTCTTGCGTCCGACGCTGCCCGCGGAGGAACTTTTGCCGCCGGTGAACCCGAACAGTTCCGCGCCGCCGAAGACCTTGATCTGAATGTCCTTGCGTCGCCCGCCATGTCGCTCCACGGCTGAAAGGATGCTCTGGATGGAGTAATTCACGAACCGGCATGGCTGCTTGGCCGCATGCTCGCCGTTATGCTCCGAGAAATCCGGAAGCAGGGCGTGGAATATGCCCCCCAGCCGGACGGCCGGTTGGTAAAAGGAAACCGCGACGCAGGATCCCAGCACCGTGCAGACCAGCGTCGGGTCCTTGGACAGGAAACATTCCCCTATATGGAGATGAAAAACCGGATAGCTTGAAAAATCAGTCACTTACAACACCCTTCCCCCACTCCTTCATGCACGGTGATATTCGCGAAACTGGCTCCCTCAAGGAGGCTTCGGCGAAAAACATCACGGCGCTATCTCAAGGATACCCTACTTCCCCAAGGCTATCAATCTGTAAGCGAAAGTATCCCTTCCCATCGCCGGACCATGGATCAATTCGCGGTGTCCGGACGCTCTCGAAAAAACGGAGCGTGGTTGGAGGTGAACAAGGGCGGGTCGCGGCGCAAAATCTCGGCCATGGCCGGATGACGCCGGAATTCCCGATCCAGAAAACGCCGCACTAAGCGCCGATCCCAGCCTTTGGGGTGCCGAAAGCCGGCATACAGGGAAAGGTCGTCATTGTAGGGTAAAACGTCCAATCCGGCTCGCCCACGTCCGGCCAGCGGCAGATTGAACAGAGCCAGATTCAGAAAGCTGATCGCGCGGCTGTTCCGGACCGTGAATTCCAGCGTGGCCCGGGCCTCCTGTTCGGATTCCGATGGCGTGCCGAAAAGCAGGTAGACGTAGCTGGCGATCCCGGCACTACGCGCACTCTCCAGCACCCGTTCGGCCAAGGCCAGGTCCACGCCCTTTCTTTCCCGGTCCAGTACGGCCTGACTGCCGGACTCCAGGCCCAGCTTAAGCATAACGCACCCGGCCTGACGCAGGGCGCGACAGTACTCCGGATCGGCGAGACGAGGAGCGAACCGAACAAAGCCATACCAGGGCGCTCCGGGCGGGTTGAGAATCAGCTCGTCCAGCAGGGCAGGACTGAGAGCGTTGTCCACCAGATGGATCAGTGCGGGCCGATGCTTTTGGACCAGCAAACACAGTTCCCGACCCGCTCTGCTCCGTCCCACGGGAAGGTAGCGGTTGCCTTCCGCCGGTTCCGGACAAAAAGCGCATCGGTTCCAGTAGCATCCACGGGAAGCGGCATAGGGCAGAATCAGTCCCGGCGAGAAATAATCGTTCAGGGGAAAAAGACCATAGTTCGGGAGTTCGAGCGGAGCCTTTCCGGAGGCGGTCTTGTCGAACCATTGAAGCAGCGGGGCTTCCCCAGGCCCGGAAATCACCGCATCCACCAGTCCGGCGAAAAGACCATCCAGGGTTCCCAAGCTGCCCTTTAAGGTGTCCTCACTTACCAAGTCGCTCGACGGCTGCAACTCGGCGTGGCTCCCGTGTCGACCCGCTCCCGTTGCCAGCCTTCCAGCCCAGGAAGTGACCAGCCCGCCGCCCAAAAGAATCACCATGTCCGGCCAGCGACGGCGGATGAAGCCGATCAGGGCGAAGGCGCACAGGGCCTGGCTCAGGTAGTTCAGGGAAATTCCCACGGCCTCGGGCTGAAACGTCTCCACGGCCCGGATCAGCCGGGGCGCGAGAACCGGTATAAAGGGATTGGCTTCCGGCATTTCCGCGGCCCAGAGCAGATCCCGACTCCGGGTGGGGGCCAGACGGTCGTCTTGATAATTGGCCAGGGAAATCCGGATGCCCGCGTCTGGTCCGCCCGGACCAAATGGAACGGAGCGCTCCACAAGGCGATTCAGGTCCGCGACCACCCGCGAGTAGCGATCGGGCGAATCATAGGTCTGCCCGCGGCGGAGCGCGTCCAGGTTGTGGTCCCGATGACGCACGGCCCGCCGGGTCCAGGCGTCGTCCCCGGCCGCCTCGCCGTGCATCAGTCCGTCCAACCCCTCCAGATTCAGATCCAGAACCTCGCACTCCACCCCGGCCCGCTCCAGGGTTCCGATCAGCGCGGCAATGCCTCCCGGCGGTTCGCAGGCTTTGGCCACCGGAGGATGAATGAACAGAATGGAGGGCAATCAGACCACGCCAGCCGTCTCGAATGCGGCGTCCACCAAAGCCTGGGCCTCCTCGGCCAGTTGTTCCAGGTGGGCCTGATCGCGGAAGCTTTCGATGTAGATCTTGTAGATGTCCTCGGTTCCCGACGGCCGGGCCGCGAACCAGCCGTTGGCCGCGACCACCTTCAGCCCCCCGATGGAAGCGTCGTTGCCCGGGGCGGTGGTCAGCACGGCCGTGATCGACTCGCCAGCCAGCGTATCCGCCCGGACCATTTCCGGAGTCATGGATTTGAAGGCCTTTTTCCGGGCCAGATCCGCCGGGGCCGAACGCCGCTCATAGACCGGACGGCCCAGCTTGTCCGCCAGTTCGTCGTACAGTTCCTGGGGCGTTTTGCCGGTCACGGCCAGCATTTCCGCGGCCAGGAGATCCATGACCAGTCCGTCCTTGTCCGTGGTCCAGACCGTGCCGTCCTTGCGCAAAAACGACGCTCCGGCGCTTTCCTCGCAGCCCAGTCCCAGGCTGCCGTCCAGCAAGCCCGGCACGAACCACTTGAAGCCCACGGGCACTTCGTGCACCTCCCGGCCCAGAGAGGCGGCCACCCGGTCCAACATGGAGCTGGTGACCACGGTCTTGCCCACTCGCGTCATGGGGCTCCATTGCGGACGATGAGTGAAGAGATAGGCCGCGGCCGCGGCCAGGTAGTGGTTCGGATTCATCAACCCCGCCGGGGTGACGATGCCGTGGCGGTCGTAATCCGGGTCGTTGCCGAAGCAGAGATCGAAGCGGTCCTTTTGGTCCAGCAGCCTGGCCATGGCATAGGGAGAAGAGCAGTCCATGCGGATCACCCCGTCCTTGTCCAGGGGCATGAAAGCGAAGCGCGGGTCCAGGTCCGTGTTCACCACGGTCAGGTCCAGGCCATAGCGCTCGGCCAGGGGCGCCCAGAAGGCGATCCCCGAACCGCCCATGGGGTCCACGCCCAGCCGGGGCTTGGCCCAGGCAATGGCTTCCATGTCCACCACATTGGCCAGGTCCGCGATATACGGCGCGATATAATCATACTCCCGGACGGTCTTCGCGGCCAAAGCCCGGGCAAGGGACACGCGCTTCACGCCGCGCAGATTCTGCTCCAGGAGTTCGTTGGCCCGATTCTCCACGACCTTGGTCACTTCCGTGTCCGCAGGGCCGCCGTGGGGCGGATTGTATTTGAATCCGCCATGTTCCGGAGGATTGTGGCTGGGCGTGATCACCACTCCGTCGGCCCGGATTTCGGCATGGTCGCGGTTGAAGGTCAAAATCGCGTGGGAAATCACCGGGGTGGGGGTGTAGCCCAGCCCCTTCTGGATCATAACCTGGACGTCGTTGGCCGCGAACACCTCCAGGGCCGTGGCCAGAGCCGCCTCGGACAGGGCGTGGGTGTCCATGCCCAGAAACAGCGGCCCGGTTATTCCGGCCCCGGCCCGGTACTCACAGACCGCCTGCGTCACGGCCAGGATGTGCGCCTCGTTGAAGGAGCACGCCTCGGCCACGCCGCGATGACCCGACGTGCCGAAGGCCACCCGTTCCTCGGCCCGGCCCGGATCCGGTTCCAGGGTGTAGTACCGGGAAAGGGCGCGGGGAATATTGGGCAGCATGTCTTGGGGAGCGATTTTTCCGGCCAAAGGATGAACGGGCATGGGGCCTCCTGGAATTGTTGAGAGGAAATGGGACAACGCCGACAACGACTGGCCCGATTTTTGTAAAACTTCAGGGAACAATTCACAACCAAGGATGAGGAGATGATCGTCAACCAACCCTGGCCGCCTTTGCTCTTTCCCGGCCAACAGCACATCCCTTCTCCGCTCTCGGGGCAATCGCCGGGATCGGAGCAGCGTCAGAACGCCGACTTTTTGGCCGAGATGCTCAAGATGTCCTTGAACGCCTCGGCCATTCAATCCATAGGCGATCTTCCCCAGCAGCCGGGAGGATCATCCGCTGATCCCACAGCCCAATTGCTGTCGGGCACATCCCCCTTGACGCACATGAGCCGGAAAGCCGCCTCGACACATGCCGCCCCGGAAACACCTACGGGAATACTCCCGGAATCGATCTCCAAAACAGTCTCGGATCATATTCCGGAAACACTGCAAAAGACCGTGTTGGACTCTCTCGCCCCAATACTGAACGGAACCGGCGCTCCAGGTGCGAGCGGGCCTGATCCCCTCTCCCAACTAATCGGCCACGTCACCGGCTCCACGCAAAACCCCGCGGCAAGTTCCCTGATCGGCTCCCCGGCGGCCCTGGTCGCCCTGATCCAGTCCGCGGTGGAGCAACCGCCCTCTTCCCCCAAGCCGTCGCTCGCGAACCCGTCCACCCTGCGCCGGGCCATTTCCGCTTATACGCCCCAGTATTCAGCGGATGGCTTGCGCCAAAAAATTGACCATTCAACACGCAGGGATTTGGGCCCGGCCCACCCCGGCCACGCGACACCGACCGAGCGACTGCATGCCGGGCGTACAGGAGTGGTGGACTCCGTCCCAACAAAGGAAAGCATTTCACAGTCCCAGCCCGGGATTCTGGCGGCCCGGTTCGAGTCCGCCAATCGCCCGAACGCCATCGGCTATGATCGCCTGGGCGGCACCTGCTACGGGACATACCAGTTGTCCTCCAGGATGGGTGGGCTGGACGCCTTTCTCAAATTCCTGGACACCGAAGCCCCCCAATGGGCCAAGCGACTGCGCGAGGCAGGGCCGGCCAACACCAAAGGCCGCACCGGAGCCATGCCCGCGGAATGGAAACGCATCCACCGGGAAAACCCGGAACGGTTCGCCGGGTTGCAGCACGCCTTTACCCAGAAAACATACTATGATCCCGCGGCCGATCTGGTGAATCGCCGCACCGGCATCGATCCGAACCAGGCTTCCCCGGCCCTGCGCGAAGTGCTCTGGAGCACGGCGGTGCAGCACGGCGTAAACGGGGCAGCAAACATCTTCCAACGCGCCCTGGACAACGTCTCCGCCAACGGTCCTCCCCGAGAGAGCGACTTGATCCAGGCCATCTACAACGAGCGGAAAACCCGATTCACCGGCTCCACCCAGGCCGTGCGCTCCGCGGTCCAGAACCGCTTTGAGCAGGAAATGCAACTGGCCCTGGCTTTACTGCCCGAAGAGCGGGACGTTCTGGTCTGATACCATTTCCAATTCAAAGCTTCTCTTTCGGTATCGGTATCGGAGTCGATTTGAAGGTTAAAGGCGAACATACAGTATCAATATCGATACCGATCCCGATAGCGAAGCGCAGACGCCGACCCCGCTAACTGCATTTTCTCAAGCAAATAACGCATAACACTACAGCGAAAGTTTGGGAGCAACCACGCATAGTCACGACCATTAAAGTTGAATCAGAAGACATTCTGGTATCTTGGGGATAATTTATCTCGACCTTGATTATTCCGTGCGGTTTCCAAGGAAGGCCGTGTGGCATCTTGCTCCATCTCCCTGAAGGGGAGAAATCGTATAGCCGGTGGTTTCAACCACCGGGTTGGGGGATATAATTGGCTTGAGTCCTGAAGGGACGACATTTCATGCCGAAAAAATAAAAAAATGTCGTCCCTTCAGGACTCACACCCTGTAATTTTCATCTCCCGGTGGTTGAAACCACCGGCTATACGATTAAATCCCTTCAGGATTGCTGAAACCTACTTCGGTAAAACGTAGTGAACGAATACCATTTCCGTAGTTCCAGATTTAAAAAAAATGAACATGCCGAAGCTTCCTCGGACGGAGAAAACGGAAGTTTCGCTGTAGTGATAATCGAATTAGATTTTAACACTCAGCTAAGCAACCTGTTCAAGAAAAATCCCGCATGGAGTCGAAAAACGTCTCCGAGTCCCAATCTTCTCCGACCATCCCTTCCATCTCCGTAAAAAACGCATCCCATCCGCTGATTTCACCCAGCTTGGAACCGTTCCTGAAGACCTTGAACGTTGTTCCCTTGGGACACTTGGTCATGTTCACCTCCACCGAGGCCCCGGAAGGCATCTGCTCGGTCCAGTGCGCGGACCAGGAACTCCGGTCCCCTTCGGTTTTCTTGTACTTCTCAAAAAAATCCTCAAAAACGCGAACGATTTCCTGCTGATCCATCGCGACGACTCCTGTTTCGGCGTGAGCCGGTTTTGTTGTTTGGGTGCTGGATGTTTTCACGAAACAGGCGCATACTCAACACTTCAGTCCCTCACTTCAGTCCCTTACAACACGCATCTTGAGAGCCGCATCGTGTCCACCAGCAACAGCCCTGCCTCCTCCCGGCATTGTCCACTCGGGATCATCACGACGATCAACGTCCGGGGGAGCGTTTTCCATGCCGACTAAACCCTGCGTCGGTTGCGGCTGGTGTTGTCTCACGGACCAATGCATGGAATCCCATCGCAAGCACGGATATCTGCCGCGTTGTCCGGAAATTGTCTGGGACGTGGAGAATGTTCGCTATAATTGTCGCTTGATGCAGGACCCCGTCAGCGGCGGGGCGTCACGAAAGGCCCTGCTCCAGGGCAAGGGGTGTTGCGCTCCGCTGAATCCCTGGAGAGACCACGTCCGCAATCGCGATCCGCTCCCGGCCGTCCGAATCGATTTATCGCCCGCTCTGATCCCCGCAACCAAACCATCTTCCGAAACCTTCGAGGAGCCCCACATGAAGCACTGCATCGCCACTTCCGACGCACCCAAGGCCATCGGCCCCTATTCCCAGGCCGTGCGCACCGGCAACCTGCTCTTTCTCTCCGGCCAACTGCCCCTGGATCCGCAAACCATGCAGTTCGTGCCCGGCGGCATCGCGGAGCAGACCCGACAGGTGCTGACCAACGCCCGGGCCGTACTGAGAGCGGCCGGCTCCGACCTGGAGCAAGTTGTCAAGGCCACGGTCCTGCTCAAGGACATGAATGACTTCGCCGCGATGAACGGGGTTTACGGCGAATTCTTCACGGCCGACCACCCGGCCAGGTCCACGTTCCAGGTGGCCAAACTGCCCCTGGACGCCTTGGTGGAGATCGAGTTGATCGCGGAAATACAGGAGTAGCGTATTCGGCTCACGCAAAGGCGCGAAGACGCTTAGGTTCAGAAAGCTTCGCAGCTTCGCGGCTTCGCGTGAGCCCCAGGCCGATTCCCACGCACCCGGCGCTCACCGTCGCGATCCGAAGCGAGCCAGGTATTCCTGGTTGCCCTTGGGTCCCAGAATCCCGGACGGGACGATCCCCAGGCAGGTCAGTCCCAACACCGCTTCGGCATGGGAGCGGACACCCGCGACCACCCTTTCCCGGACCTCCGGGTCGCGGATCACGCCCTTGGTCCCGGCCCCGGGTCCGGCTTCGAACTGAGGCTTGATCAGGGCGATGATTTCCGTGGTCGGTTTGCGGAATTGCAGGCAGGCGGGCAGGATCAGCCGCAGCGAAATGAAAGAGCAGTCCGCGACGATCAGATCCACGGGCCCGGGCAGCAGATCCGGCCCGGCATGGCGAAAGTTCACCCCTTCCAGATTGACCACCCGGGGATCCTGGCGCAGCTTCCAGTGGAGTTGACCCCGCCCCACGTCCACGGCGTAGACCTTGGCCGCGCCGTGCTGCAGGAGGCAATCCGTGAATCCGCCGGTGGACGCGCCCACGTCCAGGGCGACCAGCCCGGAAACATTCAGGTCAAAGGATTCCAGGGCCGTAAGCAGCTTCTCTCCTCCCCGGCTGACGAACCGCTCCCCTGGAGCAATGCGCAGTTCCGCGTCCAAGGGCAACGCATGTCCCGGCTTGTCCACCGGCCGGGTTGAACCGCCATGCACCAAGGTCACGCGCCCGGCCATGATCAGCCGCTTGGCCTGTTCCCGGCTTTCGACCAGGCCCTGCTCCACCAGGACCTGGTCGGCCCGAACCTTGGCCGGCAAAGCCTACCCTCGCTCCCTGACCTGCAAGCCGAGCACGCCCGCCACGGCCTGGGCCGCCTGGACCGTGAACTCCTGGGCCGGAAGTTCGGCCTTGACCTCCGGGGACAGAACCCGTCGCGGCGCGTTCATCAGTTCCTCTTTGGGCGTAATCCCGTATTCCGGCGGGAAGCTGTTCTCGAAGTACATTTTCTGGAACCCGATGAACTTCAGGGCGTGGGCCGTGGCGTCCAGCACCGCGGTTTCCCCGGCTTGCATCAGGCCTAGCTCCCGGGCCCGCAACAGCCCGGCCAGGCACTCCCCGCCCTGGGTGCAGGCAATGTGGCCGTGGCGGTTGGCCAGGAGCATGCCCTCGATCACGGCCTGTTCCTCCACCTGGACCACATGGAACAGTCCCGCCCCGCCGGCCTGCTCGTACCGGTCCACCAGGTGGCGCACCCGGGGAAAGGAGACCGGATTGCCGATCATCGCGGCCTGGGCCACGCTGGCCCGGACGGTCACGGGATGATACGCCCGCCTGGCCGGATCAGATTCGTGATAATACCGAAATACCGGGTCGGCGTGAGCCGACTGGACTCCGAAAATCCGGGGCAACTTCTCGATGATGCCCAGACTTCGCAGCTTCAGAAAACCGCTCATGATCGCCGTGACGTTGCCCGCGTTGCCGATGGGCACGAACACCGCCTTGTCCGCCACGTCCCAGCCGTAATGCTGGGCCACCTCAAAGGCATAGGACTCCTGGCCCAGGATACGCCAGGCGTTCTTGGAATTGAGCAGGGCCACCCGGTAGTTCTCGGCCAGATGCTCCACCACCTTCATGCAGTCGTCGAACACGCCGGGCAGCTCCAGGACCACGGCCCCGCTGCCCAGGGGCTGGGCCAATTGCTGCGGGGTGACCTTGCCCTGGGGCAGCAGGACCACGCTCTTCACGGCCCCGCCAACATAGGCGGCGTACAGGGCCGCGGCCGCGGAAGTGTCCCCGGTGGAAGCGCAGACCGTGAGCACCTGATCCCAGCCGTGCCGCCGGATCAGGGCCTTGAGATAGCTGAAGGCGCAGGCCATGCCCCGATCCTTGAAGGAGGCGCTGGGATTCTGCCCGTCGTTCTTGAAGGCCATATCCTGGCCCACATGCCCGGCCAGGGCGGGCGACGCGGGAATGATCGGCGTATTGCCGTCCCCCAGCCAGATGATGTCCTCGGGCTCCAGCACCGGGGCCATCAGTTCATAGAACCGAAAGATGCCCTTGAGTTCCGGACGCCTGGTGGCGGCCCGCAAGTCAAAGATCTCCCGCCACTGTTCGGGATTCGTTTGCCGCAGTTCGTCGAAGTCCAGGTCTTCCAGCAGCAAAACCTCGCTGCACTCTGGGCAGGTGTAATACAATTCATCAATATCCAGCCGGGCCCCGCAGCCCAGACAAACATATTCCATCCGCCCCCGACGGGACGGAAACTGATCGAGCATTGTGTTCATGATATCGGCTCTATGGTTTGATTGTTGAAAAACACTTCCCCCTCCTCCGCCACGTTCCGGAACACCCGTTGCCAGGCGATCTCCAGTTTCAAGCTGTCCAAATGCAGCGGCTTTTCAGTCGGCACATCGCGCAAGGTCCAGACGCCCTCATCCGTACGCCGATAAACTTCCATGGCCAAACGCTCCGGATCAATCAGTACATATTCCCGCAAGGATGAAATCAAGCGATACTTGGCAAACTTCTCCCCCCGGTCATAGGCTTCGGTGGAAGGCGAGAGCACCTTCCCGATAATCATGGTCATATCCGGCGCTGGAAGTGTTCGCCGGGTCGATGCAAGGCCGCCTTCCCATCTTCAAACCTCACCCTCCACCAGCCATTTCCACAAGGGAAGGATGGTGATGGTTCTGCCGTCATGGATCACGGTTTCTTCGTGGCTCCTGGTCAACAACCATCCCTGGTCGGAGTCGAAGTATGCCAGGGCTTCGGCAAGGCCGTTCAGCTCTCTTTTGCGCGTATCCGGGGCGTGCAGGTCGAGGCAGACATTGGCAATGACCCGACGGCCCTGGATCCGGCAATAAAAATCCACTTCCTGCTGCTGAAGAAAGTAGTACACCTCCCTGGTATGGCGACGCAGGTGCAGAAACGTCGCATTCTCGTAGAGCCTCCCGTAATCCGGGGACAGAGAGGCATCAAAGATGGACTTGAACCCGTTGTCCACGGCATAGATTTTTTTCGGGTTGCGCTGCTCTTCCCGCACGGAATTCCTGAATACCGGCACGCTGAACACGGCATACGCGTCACTCAGGTAGGAAAAATACTCGAACAGCGTGTCCTTGCCGACCTTGAAGCCCTGGGATTTAAAATCATTGAAAAGCCTGTTCATGCTGGCGCTGGTGGCCATGTTCGTCAAGCAGTATTTGACGAGGTGCTTCATCAGGGCGAGGTTCTTGATGCCGTGGCGCTCCACAATGTCCTTGTAGATGATCAGGTCCGCGTAGTCCGACAGGGTCCGCGTCCTGACGTCCGACGTGGCGGCAATGGTCTCGGCAAAGCCCCCGTGGAGGATGTAGTCCTCAAAGGCATTGGCCGCAAAGCTTGATGATCTGGACGAATGCGGGGTGATCTCAATGCCTCGGGCGCGCAGATACTCCTTGAACGAGAAGGGAAAGACCTCGTAGGTGATGGTCCGGCCCCGCAAAGCAGTGGAAAGGTCAGCGCCCAGCAGCTTGGAGGATGAGCCCGTGATGAAGATTTCCAGGTTCATGGTATCGTAAATGCGGCGCACAAAAAGTTCCCAATTCCGGACATTCTGGATCTCATCCAGGAAAAGCCAGACCTTGTGGTCCCTATTGTATGGATAAATCTCGTAATAAGCTTCCACGAGGGCGTCCAGATGCGGCAGTTCCAGCGGAAAAAGCCGGTCGTCCTCGAAATTCACGTACACGATGCTGGTTGGATCAACCTGTTCCCGCAAGGACTCAATAATCTGGTACAGGAGTGAAGTCTTGCCGCTGCGCCTGACCCCGACCAGGGAAACGACCTTTCCGGACTCCAGGGGGATTTTCATGTCCCGGGGAACAGTCGGCTTGATTTTCGACTCCTGAAAGTCCGTGATGATTTTCTTGAAAAGCTGTTTCACGTTTCATCCTTTTCTGGAAGGACAAAAATGAAAGATTGCATACTTTCTGTCAAGGACATAAGTGGTCACATGGCGTTGACACGCTCGCCGGGTTTGCTCTGGGCCCTGAATCATTCGGATAAATGCGGCGCGGAGAGAATGTTCCGCGGTTCAGCACATTGGGCGGCAGCGGAAATTTGGCGGCTGGCTGCTCGGAAAGCTGCCGCCCCCATCAACGATCATGCCTTCAGGTTATCTTTGTCTTTGCGGAAAGATCCCCGTTCATAGTGAGAATGGTGCCAGTGAGAATGGTGCCAGGTTTATTTTTCATGGCAAAGACTTCGCCGTAATAATATTCATGCTTGCCCGCCTGCTCCACCTCCCAGGCGAGATAGTCCCGGCTGTTAATGGGGATATGGGTTGGGGTTGGCCCATGCTGTTTGCTCCTTAAGAGTTTCAGTGAGAACTCAAGCTGGTTGTCAGCGATACAGACATAGTGGGGCCAGTGCCAAGACAGTCGTGCAGGCACCTCTTACACAAATCCGGCCTCCGGCCATGCATCGTCAGCGATTCGGCAGGGATGAGATGGTTGGATCAAGACGGACAAAGGGTTATCCGCCCACGCTCTTTACACATCATCAAAAGGGCGATTACTCAAGAGCAAGCAGCTTGAACAAGTGCTCTTTATCCCGAACGATAGGGTGGGCCTTGAAATGCTCGGCAATTTTGGCCTCAATTTCATGACGTTGCATTTGGTCCGCCGTCGTGGCTTCGGCCCATTTCCGGCCAGGATGCATGGTGTCCCAAGGTGAACGCTTGTTGGCGCGAGTTTTGGCGCTGTCTCCATGCTTTCCGATGCCGTAACAAATTTTGACTTCCTTGTTCCAGATGGGACGAAACAGACGAATCATGAAGTCCTCCACCGCTGACTGCATGCCGGTTTGGATGGGGGACGCTCGAAAAAAGAAATCCTTCAAGGGCAGGTTCACCTTGATCATGCTGTTGGCGTGGTCCCGAATTCGGGCATGGAGAACGTTCCCTTGTTCCTCCGTGGTTTCGGCTTGAGGATTCCTGGGATCGGCCTTCCCCACGTAAATCGGCGTCTCGGTGCATGAAATTGGGAGATACGCCAGTTCCGCTTTTCCATGGTAGTAGATGGCGTAGACCCCGGAGCCGAAAAAAGGAGAGCCCGCCAAGGTATCCAGGGGGCGCTTCTCCTGACTCGTGAAGCTGAACGCGAAAAACTTGGCGATGCCGTCGGACCGCCCAAGCGTAATGCCGATTCTTCCGAAACGGATCGGGGATATCTTTTCCCGGAATGACGTCAACTCCTTGATCAACATCCCGGACTCGTCCACGATGTTCTTGACCGTTCGTGCGTTTTTTCCGGACGTCTCTCCCATTTCGAAGACATGGATCGAATTTTTCAAGTCCTGGATTCGACGCAACAGATCACTTAATGATGACATGTCCACCCTCTTCAATCCAATTGTCGCAAAATACTGTCGCCCACGACGGCGGCCAGTCGCACGGGTACGGCGTTGCCGATCTGCCTCATGGCCTCCGTCCACGACCCGCTGAACACGTAGTCGTCAGGAAAAGTTTGAATTCGCGCACTTTCTCGGACGGTGTAGTACCGGTAGGTTCCATCGGGAAACGCGATCATGTTCTCGCCTCCAGGCACCCCGTGATCACCCGCCTTCAACGCTTTGGAAGGCGCGTCCAGGATGCTCCCCGTGTGTCCTGGATAAGGTCGGGCTCCGCCTCGGTACTCATGGTTGGCCACCGTCCCAGTCTTGCTTGTGGGATCCGGAAGGCCGACAAGCGCGTCGCGCACGGTTCCGCACCTTTTGCCGGGGGGAGGAAGGAGCCTGTAGTCCACCCTGATTCGTTCGATACGCGACGCGAACCGCTCCGGTTCGGCGGGCCTACCTTTCTTGGAAACTCGGTGTTCGTCCCAATACGAACCCGAAACCCATTGTTCCCAAAGCAGTCTATCAAATGAATGGGTAGGTTCGGGAAATGACCATTGCTTTCGAAGATCAGCCCTGAACCCAACGATGAAGACGCGGTGACGATGTTGGGGAACGCCGTAATCAGCGGCGTCGAGCAATCGATGGATGACCCGGTAGGAAAGGTCGCTTTCCACGCATCCCGTATGGTGGCGCTCAAGGCGTGACAGGTGCGAGTTCCATTCCTCCGTTGGATCCTTGACCAGCGAGGGATAGGTCAATTGCAGGATGATGTAGTTGAAGTAACTCGCGAAATTCCGTCGCAACAGTCCTTTGACGTTCTCAAAGACGAAGCATTTGGGACGAAGTTCACGCACGGCCCGAACGGCCTCGGGGAACATGTCGCGGTTGTCCTGGTACGCGCGGTGTTTTCCTCCGAGGGAAAACGGCTGACATGGGGGGCCGCCGGCCACCATTTCAATATCGCTGAACAATTCGGAGTAGCGGATCATGCGCGCGTCGTCGTTGTAGAGCCGCCACTCCTTGGCCAGCGGATGGCCGAGCGATTCGTTCAAATGAAGAGTGGAACAGGCGTGCTCGTTTCGCTCAATCAACGCCTTGTGACGCCATCCGCTTTGCTCCAGACCAAGCGCCATACCTCCGGCCCCCGTGAAAAGTTCCACTGACGAACGACACATAATCAACTCTCTTCCAAAAAAGATTTGACTCGACTTCGCAACAAGGCCTTTTCCTTAATCTGACATTCCCAGATCACCAGAGCACGCCAGCCAAGTTCCTCAAGCGCCTTGAGCACTTCGGCGTCCCGAGCCTTGTTTCGGGCAAGTTTCGCCTCCCAAAACGAAAGCTTCGATCGTGGTTGTTGATATTGACGACAGCCATGCTGATGCCAAAAGCACCCGTGAACAAGGATTACCTTCATCCGTGACCGGAAGACAAGGTCGGGATGGCCCGGCAAATCACGGGCATGAAGCCGATACCGGTAGCCCATGCCGTGAATCAAACGCCGGACGGCCATTTCCGGCTTCGTGTCCGCGTTGCGAATCCGGGACATCCGTTCGCTGCGCTGCGCCGGAGTCAATGGATCATGCCTGGACATGCGCCCGCACTCATGACTTTTTCCCCTTGTTTCCGGAGAGATGCCAGACAAAGGCTGGTTAATCAGCTTGTCAGACAATTCTCGCCTCGCCTCCCGTGATCCTTCCTGACGAGCCATGAGAAATCTTCGGCTGTTTCTCGAAGAATTGGTGCATACCTATCACGGGATGTCCCGCAACTCGTTTTCAATCTGCTCAATGCTCGGCAGACTGGTCCTCAAGGATTCCGGCAAGGCACGGGTCAGCTCAAAACCAGAAACGCCGATGGGTTTGTCTATGCCCCGCAAGGTGTATTCAGCCAAAACGCGATTGGGTTGCTGGCAAAGAATCAGGCCGATAGTGGGCTTGTCGTCAGGATGGCGGAGCTTGTCATCAACGACGCTGCAATAAAAATTCATCTTGCCGGCATATTCGGGCTTGAAATCACCGCGTTTGAGGTCGATGACCACATAACGGCGCAGCTTGAGATGGTAAAACAGCAGATCAATGTAAAAATCCTGATCTCCAATGTCGAGGTGGTATTGCCGACCGACAAAAGCAAATCCTTGGCCCAATTCCAGCAAAAATTTTTCCAAATGAGCAATGAGGCCAGTTTCCAGCTCTCGTTCGTGAAAGCCGGCTTCAAGCGTAAGAAAGTCAAATATGTAGGGATCTTTCAGCGCCTGTCGTACGAGATCGGAATCCGGAGGAGGTAATCGCCGCGCAAAATTGCTTGTCGTACGCCCCAACCTCGCATGGGCTGAAGTTTCAATCTGCATCACCAGAATATTGCGACTCCAGCCATTTTCTATAGCGGCTTGCATGTACCACTGCCGCGTGGCTGGTTTCTTGACCTTGGCCATCAATTCAGCGTGGTGACCCCAAGGAAGAGCGAGGATGAGTTCCGCTGGGAAAAGCGAGGCAAGCCTCCCCCCCGCATCGTTCACTTGTGCCACAGGCTGTGGCACTTTTGGGGGAGAAGCCGTTTGTGCCACAGGTCGCGGCACAAATTCCAGGTGAGGATATTCCCGGTAGAAAGCCAGCATTCGTTTGATGTTGCGCTCAGAAAAACCCTTTTCTTCGGGTAACTCGTTATGCAGGTCGCGAGCAAGCCTGGGAATAACGCCAGCGCCCCAGCCTTCCTTCCTTTGGCGGGCATCAATCAGCGCGCCGATTTCCCAATAGAGGCGGATCAACTCAGCGTTGACCGCCAGCATGGCGCTGGTCTGGGCGTACCGCACACGCTGCTTGATGTCGGCCAACAGACTGAGATAGTCAGCGGGTAGTTGGTTGGATTTCTCGCTCAGATGTTTCACCGGACTCCTACACCTCATCCATCCCGCTTTTCCGTATCGCCGCCACGCCCCCTTGCAGATTCAGGGAGCCCTCGATACCGGCCTCTTTCAGGGTGATCTGGGCTTCGTAGGAGCGGCCTCCGGCGTTGCAGACCAGGACCAGCGGCTTGTCCCGGGGTACTTCATCCAGCCTGACCCGCAATTCGTCCTGGGGGATGTTCATCCAGACGTCGGGGTGCTTTTCCAGGAACGGTTGGGCATTGGCGGGTCCGCGGCAATCCAGGACCTGGAAGTTGCGAAGGGGGTCGGCCCAGAGCCGGGCGAACTCGGAGACGGTCATGGAGGCGCAGCGCCCTTCCAGGATGTTTTCCGCCGCGTTGGCCGCGGCGTTGACGATGTCCATGGCCGAGGAAAAGGGCGGCGAGTAGGGATATTCCAGATTGCCGATCACGGAAACATGGGGATGGTCGCCCAGAACCGCGGCCACGGCCCCGACCCGGCCCACCAGACCGTCCCCCTTGGCGCACAGCCCCTGTACGCCCAGGACCCGGCCCTTTTGAGGGCCGCTCTTTTCCACGACCATTTCCAGGTGCATCAACTCGTTTTCCGGGAAAAAGTGAGCCCGGTCCGACTGAACGACATGGGAGTGGACGGCGTCCAACCCGGCCCGCCGAGACGCCTCCGGACACAACCCGGCCCCGGCCACGGAAATTTCGAACAGCTTGACCGCGAAGCTTCCCACGGCCCCGGGAAACTCGGCGTCGCCGCCGGCCAGATTGGTGCCGATCACCCGGCCCTGACGGTTGGCCAGGGAGCCCAAGGGGTAATATCCGGGTTGGCCCGTGATCAGATTGGTCACCTGGACGCAGTTGCCTCCGGCGTAAATGTCCGGATCCGAGGTCCGCAGATGGGTATCCACGATGACGCCGCCCCGGGGCGAGACCTCCAGCCCGGCGTCCCGGGCCAGTTCGGAGTTGGGAATCACCCCCACGGACAGGATCACCAGATCCGCTTCCAGTTCTTCTCCGTCCAGCAGCACCCGCTCCACGCCCTTGTCTCCGGCAAAACCCCGCACCGTGGCCGACAACCGGAAGCTCACCCCCTGCTCCTGCATATGGTTCTGGGCCATCCCCGCCAGCTCCCGGCTGACAAAGCCGGGCAGGATCTGCTCCGCGATTTCCACCACCGTGGTTTCCACGCCCCACATGTCCGAAAGAGCTTCGGCGATTTCCAGGCCGATGAACCCGGCCCCGACCACCACGGCCTTGCCCACCTTGCCCGCCTCCACCCGGGAGCGGATGCCCTCGGCTTCCTCCAGGTTGGACACGGCGAAAACCCCGTCCAGATCCACCCCGGGCAGATCCGGCCTGCGCGGACGGCTGCCCGTGGCCAGGACCAGCTTGTCGTAGGCAAACGCCAAGCTCTCGCCGGACTCCAGATCCCGGGCATGGACGACCTTGGCCCCGCGATCGATGCGCTCGGCCCGCTTCCGGGTCAGGACGTCCACCCCCTTGGCCTCGTGAAAGAACTTCGGGTCGCGGATCATGTGAAAGCTGGTGGCCTGCAATTCCTTGACGTCGCTGACGTCCCCGGAAACATAGTACGGGATGCCGCACCCGCCGTAGGAAACCCTGGCCCCCTGGTCGATGATGGTCACCCGAGCCTCCGGCATCAGCCGTTTCAACCGACACGCCGCCTTGGGGCCCAACGCCACTCCGCCGATGATCACAACATTCATGGTTTTAGTCCTTTCATGACAAAGGTTATTGCCGGTCAGTCGGCAAGGTGAAAAACACGCTCGTTCCCTGCCCCGACGAGCTCTCCACCCGGATTTCCCCGCCGTGCTTTTCAATAAAGTCCTTGCAGAGCATCAACCCCAATCCCGTGCTGCTCTCGCCTTCGGTACCGGGGCGGGCCGTTCTCTGGTCCAGCAAAAAAAGCTTGGACAGCATTTTCTGGTCCATGCCGATGCCGTCGTCATGCACGCCAACCTCGATCCGCGATCCTTGCCGCCCGACTCGGACTTCCACCTTTCCCTTTCTTTTCGTGAACTTGATCGCATTGCTCAAAAGGTTCCGCAGCACGGTGCTGATCATTGACGGGTCCAGCAGCGCGGTCAAGTCCCTGGAAACATGGCTCGACAAGGCGATGTCTTTTTGTTCCGCCATGGACGTCAAAAAGTGGATGTTGGCATCGACTATATCCGCCAATCGGCATTCCTTCGGCGCATACTCGATCAGCCCTTGCTGCATCCGCGCCCATTCCAGCAGATTTTCCAGCAAATCAAACACTCTTTCGGCGCTTTTATGTAAGTTCCCGGATACTTCCCGCAATTCCTTAAGTGTCCAGTTTTCGGCGTCCTCGGCGAACATCCGTGACAGCGAGAGCAGGCCGGACATGGGGGATTTGAGGTCGTGGGCAATGATCGAGAAGAATCTGTCCTTCTCCGAAAGGGCCTGTTGCAATTGTTCGCGGGATTCAAGCAGGGCGTCCTCGGCCTTTTTTCTTTCGGTGATGTCCCGCACCGCGGCCACGCGCAACAGCTCGCCCTGCACTTCAAAATTCCGGGCCTCGATTTCCGCAAAAATGACCTCTCCGTTCTTCCTGACGCACTTGGCGACATATGGGGCCGCGTAATCCTTGACAATGTTACCGAGGACAATCTCCCTGTCGTCTTGGTGAATAACCAGTTCCAGAAGGTTTCTTCCAAGCAGTTCCTCCCGCCCATAGCCCAACCCCTTAGCCAGAGCGACGTTCACATCCCTCACAATACCGTCTTTATGCAACACCACTCCTTCCATCGTCAGGTCGGAGAGAAGGCGGTAACGCTCCTCGCTCTCCTGCAGATCCTTCTCGATTTTCTTGCGAAACAGCGCTTCCCCGATATGGCTGGCAATCCCTTCCAAAATGGCGATCAGGTCCGAATTGAACTTGCCCGGGGCGCGGTGGTTGAGTTGCAACAGGCCGACGATTTCCTGGCTTTTCCGGATGGGAATCAAGGCCACGGAGGCATAACCGTCATGAATGCAACGGTTGCGCGGGTGCAGCCGCGGATCATCAGCGGCTGGGAGATCGAGAATCGGAAAGGAGTCGTTGGTCCAGCAACTGCCACCGGGAGTGAACATGGAATTCTCACGGTGATCGGCCTTTCCGGAAATGACCAGACCGCAAGTACATTCCAGTTTGATCGTTCCATCGGGATCGCGGCAAATGTCGCCCTGCGCATCGAGGGCAATCAAAGAATTTTCCATAAGCAGAAAATCCTCGGAAAACCCTGCCTGCTCGTAATAAGGGTAGTCGTCATGCTCTTTCAGTCGAATCCCCACCGCATCGCAGCCGGAGGCCTGTTTGACGGCCTGAAGGACGCGCCGGATGGACTCGGAAAATTCCGTCGTTTCATTCAAGATGGCCAGCACGTCGACGGAAAGTCCGCGATACTTCTCCATGAGCTTTCGCTCAGTGATGTCCTGGACGGTCCCTACCAGGCCGGTCACACACCCCCACGCATCAACCAGCGCGGCCTTGTGAAAGACCACGTCATGCGACCCACCCCGTGCATCCGTGACCTTGGCCTCGTAGACCTGGACACCCAACTTCTCGAACAGTTCGGCGTCCTTGGCATGGTACAGCCGCGCCAGTTCCGGCGGACTGACATCAAAGACGGTCTTGCCGACAAGTTCGTCCTTGCTTTTGCCGAAAAAATCTTCGAAAGCCTTGTTGAATCCCTGGTAGCGCCCATGCCTGTCCTTGTAGAAAACAGGCATGGGAATGGTTTCGAAAAGACTATTCAGGAATGTCTCTTTTGCCCGTAATTGCTCTTCGAGCTTGGTCTGCTCGGTTACGTCGGTAATCACGAGCATCAGGCTTTCGATATCTTCAGCGTCAGCCTGATCGCCGGGATCATGCTCCATTCTCCCAATACACCTGACCTTGATCGGCCTGTCTTTTCCGGTCAGAGAAAAATCCAGTTGTTTGCCTTCAGGCATTTTGAAAAAGGCCTTGAATCGGCCATAAAACGACGGGCGATCTTCTGGAAGCAAATAATCCGACAACGCCTTGCCGGAAAGCTGGTCCGGAGAAAGCCCGACCATGGCCGCGAACGTCGCGTTGGCCTCCTTGATCACTCCGCGCCTAGTGATGATCAGGTATCCGGCGGGAGCTTCATTGAAGAGCTTGGCGTACCGGTCCCTGGCGACGCGCAACCGCACCTGGGCGTCTCGAAGTTCTTCGTTTTGCAGCTCCAACTCGATCTGATGCACGTGATAATCATGTACGAGCGCCTTGATCTGATCCGGAGAAAATTCCTCAAAGGATCGTCCCGATTCAGCCAGGCGCTCCTCGGCCAACCTGCGCAACGCACTGATTTCGTTTTCGGTCATCTTCGCCATGGGTACACCTTTTTTCACGCCGCTTTCGAAATCGCCCCTCGCCGAGTCGCCCTTTCACCTTCCTGAAAATCCGCTGCCATCCACATTCATTAACGTGGAATACTCCCACCTTCAACCAATTTGCCGCAATATGGCCTCCCGGTCCCGGCAAAGCGTTTCCAGGCCTCCGTTCTTCCGTCGAGGATTCATCCTCTGACCGCCAAACTTGACACCACCACCCCGTGCATTAAGGTTCCGAAAATTTTTCGGGAGGTACGACGTGTCACGATTTACGGTTTTTCTTGGTTCCCTGGTCTGTCTGTTCGCTATCGGCGGATTTATTCTGACTGAAATCGCGGAGGCTCAACGCATGGGCGGAGGTCGCTCCTTTGGTTCCCGGCCCAGCTATCAGCGTCCGGCGCAACAACCCGCGCAACCCACGCAACGCCAGACCCAACAGCAACAAACGCAGCAGCAAACCGGTCAACAAAGCCAGCAGCAGGGGCAGCGGTCCGCCCAGCAGGCCCCGGCGCGGCCCGGAATGGGCGGCATGCTTGGCGGGATGTTGGGGGGCATGCTTTTGGGCGGGTTGATCGGCTCCTTGCTGTTCGGAGGCCTGGGCGCCTTTTCCGGGATCAACTTCATCGACATCCTGGTCATCGGCCTGATCCTCTTTCTGATCTACCGCTTTGTCCGCTCCCGCCGCCTGGCCGCCCAGCCCGCCGGTCCGATAGCGGCCCAAGGACCGCCCCACGGCGGAGCGGGAGACCGTCCGGAACTGGTCCTGCACCGGAGTTCGCCCCCTTCTGCTTCCAGCTCGTCTGGAGAAAAAAGCGCCTGGGACACCCTGAACGCCGAACCGTCCGGAGCGCCGTCCTCCGGAGTCACCGTTCCCGAAGGCTTTGACGTGGACGAATTTCTCACCGGCGCCAGGACGGCCTATGCCCGCTTGCAGCAGTCCTGGAACAACCGCGACATTGACGACATTCGCAACTTCACGACCCGGGAAGTCTTCGCGGAAATCAAGCGTCAACAGGCCTCCGCGCCGATGCTGGGTCAGACCGAACTGCTTCAGGTGGACGCCTCCTTGCTTGAGGTCCGGGAAGAAGGCGATAACACCGTTTGCAGCGTGCTGTTCGACGTCCTGCTTCGGGAAGACTCCGGTTCCCCCCAACCGTCGCAAATCCAGGAAATCTGGCATTTCAGCAGACCTTCCGACGGAAAAGGCGTCTGGCTGCTGGAGGGCATTCAGCAGGTCGAGTGACGACGTTTTTCCTGAGTCTTTTTACCGTTTCCAGGAGCAGCCCCATACTCCCCTGCCGGAGCAGAGGCTGCTCATTTTCTACATCTCACCACGCGAATGCCTACGACGTATGGTTGCATATTGCCATTGTAAGTAGTCATTCGTATAATACTTGTTTTCGCCAAGAGCGGCGGCGGGCGACAGCGAACTTGCAGACACCTTTCGTTCGAAACAAACCTTTGTTTCGTCCTTGGCTGTCTCGACACCGCATCAGTACCTATCCGCCCAGCATGCCTCGCAATCGGCTTTCATCACCACGGAGGGACCATGGAACAGAAAGACTTGGAATTTTTTGAAAAAATGCTCAAGGATAATATCCGGGACATCAACCAGCGCGGTTCCGACACCCTGGACGACATGACCGACAACCGCGAAGTCCATGCCGATCCCGCTGACAGGGCGACCATGGAAACCGACCGTTCCTTCATGCTGCGCCTGCGAGACCGGGAACGGAAGCTGATTCCAAAAATCCAGGAAGCTCTGGGCCGGATTCAAAACGGCTCTTACGGCATCTGCGAGGACTGCGGCGACGATATCAGCATCGAACGGCTTAAAGCCCGGCCGGTGACCACCTTGTGCATCAAGTGCAAAAGCGCACGGGAAGAAGAGGAGCAGTTACGCGGCGATTAAATGGAAGCGCTCCTCTTTCGCGGCTTGGTGGGTGAAATCGGTCCCATGCTGCTGGGCAGACGCCTGGAGCGGATCTATTCCCCGCACCCCGGTTGGTGGTCCTTTCGGCTCCAGCCTGGAGACCATCCCCGCTTTCTGCTCTTCGCCCACCACCCGGCGGACGTCGCCCTGACCCTCTCTCCCCATGCCCCGGAAAACCCGCCTGCCCCAACGGCCCAGGTGATGCGTTTGCGCAAGCATGTTCAGGGCTTGCGTATTCTGTGCTGCAAAGCGGACTGGACTCTTCGCCGTCTCTCCTTAGGCTTGGGACGTCATGATCCGCACACATGGCTCGTCCTGGACGCGCAAAAAGGCGTATTCATGGCTGACCAGCCGGAGCCTCGCGATATCGACGCATCAACAACCTCGGCAACGGATTTGAACGACTCGGAAGCCATCTCCTGGCCGACCTGGGAACAAATCCGCGACAACGACCAAATCTGGCAAAGCCACCCCCACGTCTCCCCCCTCTTACGCCGCACCATCCAGACCTTACCCGAAGATCAAGGGCGCTCCCTGCTTCAAGCGCTTCAATCCGGCATCGCGCCTGAGACATACTTTCTTTACCGCGCTCCTGGAGGCGGCAAGTCCTCGAGCACGATCCGACCGTGGGCACTTCCGTGGCCTCTTCCGCCGTCCCTGCGCCAGGGGCGCGATGAACACCCCTGTGCATCGGCCTTCCAAGCCACGAACCTTCTGGCCCAGACCATCTTCTTTCCGGATCAAGCCTCAAACGGCACAGCCGCCCCCGACCCCCGAGAGATCAAGCGCATCGCGCGACTGCGCCGCAATCTGGACGCGGATGAACACCGGCTGCGCGAGTACGTTCGTCTCGCGGACCAAGCCGAGTTAATCCGCTGCCATCTCTACCAACTTCCGGCGAAACAGCTCGCGCCCCGCTCCAAGATCGACCGGCTGACGCTGAACGATCCGAAGGGCGAAACCGTTGAGCTGACTTTAAACAAACGTCTGACCATTCTTGAGAACATGCAACGCTGGTTTCAGTTGGCCGACAAGGGGCGGCGCGGCTTGGCGCATGTGCAAAGACGACGCGACCAGATCCACTCGAATCCGGATACGAATTGGGTCGAAACAATGGGAACGCGAACCACGGCGTCTTCGAATCATCGTCCGCCGGTCCAAAAAGCCCGAAATCGCCCCAACGACAAAGGTACCTTGCCCCTGCATCGCTTTTTGAGTAGCGACGGCTTTGTCCTCTTGCGCGGCAAGAACCAAAAGGCCAATCACCACCTTCTGACCAAGGCGGCCAGCCCTTTCGACTACTGGTTTCACGCGGCGGACGGTCCCGGAGCGCACCTGATCCTGAAGCGGGACTCGCCGGGACGGGACGTCCCGGAGCGAACCATGGAGGAAGCCGCCGGCCTGGCCGGATTGGCCAGCCACTTTTCCGGGGCAGCCCGAGCCACGATCATCTGCGCCCAGGTCAAATACGTGCGCCCGGTCAAGGGAACGCCGGGTATGGCCGTCGTGGACCAGGTTCTGCGCACCCTGAGCGTGCCCTTGGAGCCGGATTTGGAAACCAAGCTTCGAATCACGGCATAGACAGAGAGTCAAACAGCCTTATATTTCCCTTTACTCTTTTTCCAAACGCTGCCTTCCCAAACGCCCACCATGACGCTTCCCAAGCCCCCCGACCCGAGCCTCCTCACAGGTCTCGACCCCATGCTTTCCGGAACCATGACCGACCAGCATGGCCGAAGCATCAACTACCTGCGACTGAGCATCACGGATCGCTGCAACCTGCGCTGCCTGTACTGCAGATCGTCCTGCACGGACCTGAAAATGCTGCCCCACGACCAGATGCTCAGTTACGAGGAGAGTTTGGAATTGATCGCCGTGGCCTCGGAACTGAACATTTCCAAAGTCCGTCTGACTGGTGGCGAACCCTTCATCCGCAAGAATTTTCTGCACTTTCTGGAACAGATCCTCCAGCGTCATCCGCACCTGGACATGCGCCTGACCACCAACGCCACGCTGTTGTCCGGCAAGATCCCGGCGCTCAAGGAAATCGGGGTTCAAGGACTGAACATCTCCCTGGACACGCTAAATCGCGAGAAATTCCAGCGTATCACCGGACGGGACTTTTTTCTTCAGGTTCGCGGGGCCATTGATCAGTGCCTGGAGCACGGGCTGAGGGTCAAGATCAACGTCGTGGCCCTGAAGGGAGTCAACGACGACGAGTTGCCGGACTTCGTCCGACTGGCGGAACGCCTGCCCCTGGATTTACGATTCATCGAGTTCATGCCCATGGGCGAGCAAACCGTCTGGACCCCGGACCAGCTCTGGACGGCCTCGGAAATTTTGCGCGAGGCTGGCGCCATCACCTCTCTCGTGCCCGTAGCCGATCGGGACAAGCGCAAGGGCCCGGCCCGAATGTTCTCCCTGGCCGACGGCAAGGGGCGCATCGGCGTGATTTCTCCCTTGAGTTCCCATTTCTGCGGGCAGTGTAACCGCCTGCGGATCACCCCTGACGGACGGTTGCGCACCTGTCTTTTTTCAGACAAGGAGTATCGTCTGCGCCCCATCCTTCGCTCGCCCAAGCTGGGACGGGAACACCTGCGCCAGGTGATCATCCGGGCCGGCAAAAACAAGCCCATGGGCCACGAACTCCTGGCCGCCCAGGGCCGGGAGCGTTCCGTGTGCCGGAAGATCATGTCCGCTATCGGGGGATAACTGAGTGTTAAAAAAGTCCTTATCCGGCAGTCCGTTCAAAAACCCCAAGTGCAAGGAGCAAAAAAAGTTCAAGGTCGAAGCGTATTTATTCATACGTGAGAGTTTGAACTTTTTGCGGCGACGCAGCAATTGGGAGTTTTTCAACGGACTGATAAGCCCAAAAAGATGACCGTTGAACGCACCTTGGAATTTCAAAGCGCTGCCGAGGCCCAAAAACTGTTCGGCCCGCACAACGCCCATTTGCGCCAACTCGCGGAGTTGAGCGGCATCACGGCGGACAGTCGGGGGTCCGTGGCCGTGCTGCGCGGTGAGGACCAACAGGCGGTGGACCAGGCCGCCAACTGCCTCGTGCAGCTTCACGGCCTGCAACGGGCCAATACGTCCATCCAGGCCCAGGACGTGGACCATGCCTGGCGCATCCTGTGCCGCGACCCCCAGGCCGACATCAAGACCGTGTTCAAGGACGTGGTCTACGCCGTGTCCCCCAAGCGGACCATCACGCCCCGGACCGTCAACCAGCGCCGCTACCTGCAGGCCCTCCGCGGCAACGACCTGGTTTTCGGCATCGGCCCGGCGGGCACGGGCAAGACCTACCTGGCCGTAGCCATGGCCGTAGCGGCCCTGACCAAAAAGGAAGTCAAGCGGCTAGTGCTGACCAGGCCGGCCGTTGAGGCCGGAGAAAAACTGGGTTTTCTGCCCGGCGACCTGGTGGAAAAGGTCAACCCCTATCTGCGCCCGTTGTACGACGCCCTGCACGACATGCAGGAATTTCACAAGGTTCAGGAGATGGTGGAGACCGGAGTGATCGAAATCGCTCCCCTGGCCTTCATGCGCGGACGCACGCTCAATGACGCGTTCATCATTCTGGACGAGGCCCAAAATACGACCCAGGAACAGATGAAGATGTTCCTGACCAGGCTGGGCTTCGGCTCCAAGGCCGTGGTCACCGGAGACGTCACCCAAATCGACCTGCCCGTGCACGCCAGGTCCGGACTGGTCCAGGCCGAAAAAGTGCTGTCCGGGGTCGCGGGGCTCGAATTCATCCATTTTCATGAGGAAGACGTGATCAGGCACCCGCTGGTGGGCCGGATCGTCCATGCCTATGACCGATTCACACGCCAAGACGCCCCCAAAAAAGCCTAGCTCCAAACCCTCCGCGCTTTCATCTTCCAAACCGGGAGGAGCGCCGCCGGACAGCCGATTCAGCGGCCTGCTGGTGTTCATGGGCGGCATGGTGCTGGTGGCCGTCCTCTCCGGCCTGAGCTTCGAGCCTGGAGCAAGGATTTTCGTCGAAGGAGAGATCGCGGGCCATGACGTCACCGCCCCCCGGGACCTGCTTATCGAGGACCAGGAATCCACTCTCGCGCGCCGGGACATGGTGGCCCAAAGCCAGCCGCCGATCTTCGACCTGGCCCAGATGCCTTTTGCCCAGATGGCCCGCCGAATTGTCAGCCTGCTGGACGTGATCGCCTCGGCCACCCCGGAAACCACGCCCCAGGTCCAGAACCTGGTGGCCGAGGAGCTGAACATCCGTATTCCGGCCGGGATGTGGACCGAATGGAACAGGCAGTCCTTCCAGAACATCGTGGTTTTGGAAGTCGTGCCCTGGCTGGAGGAAATCTATCAGAAAGGCGTTCTGGCCGACCGCCGGTTCGCTTCGGACATCACCTCAGGGATGATCGTCCGGGACCTGACCACGGACAACGAACAACTCCATCTCAGCCCGGCGGACTTTCCGGACCTGGACGGCGTGATGCGCGCCCTGGACCTGCACCTGAGGGTCAACCTGAACCTGCCGGTGACCGCGCGCCGCGCCGTGGAAGAACTGCTGGCCCCTCTGCTGCGCCCCAATCTGACCCTGAACCAGGAAACGACCCAGGCTAGGTTGACCAGCGCGGTACTGGCCGTAGACCCCGTCTTCTATCAGATCAAAAAGGGCGAGATCATCGTCCGCAAGGCCGAGCGGGTAACCGCGGAGCAGCAGCAAAAAATGCAGGCTTTTTTCGCCGGCCAGGACGGAGGGTACGACTGGGACCGCTTCAGCGGCGTGCTGATCATTTCCCTGATCTTCAGTCTGGGCATTTTCAACGCCACGGGCAAGCCCGCCAGACAGCTGACCACGAAGGACGCCTTGCTACTGGCTACCGTGGTGCTCACCTTCGCGGCCATGGCCAAGTTCGTGGCCCTGTACCGTTTTCCCCTGAGCCGGGAGCTGTTGACCATGACCCCGGACATCTTCGTCTACAGCCTGCCCGTGGCCGGGGCCGCGGGAGTGCTGGCTCTGTTCTTTCCCTTGCTGACCTGCGTATTCTCCGGAGCCCTGCTGGCCTTTCTCTGCGCCCAGATGCTTCAGGCCGGATTCGATGTGTTCCTGTTTTATCTCATGAGCGCTGTGGGCTGCGCGCTGCTCCTGCGTGACGCACAAACCAGGGCGGACATCCTGCGCGCAGGTCTGCCCCTGCTTGGTCTGCTCCTGGGAACCTGGGCCGCCCTGAATCTTCTGGATTTCCAAAGCTTCTCCTGGCTCGCCGCCGGAGCGGTGTTCAGCGCCGCCGGGGCCCTACTCTCCATCCTGCTGCTCCTGGCCTTCAGTCCTGTTGTGGAGTATCTGTTCGGCTACACCTCGCGGTTCAAACTGCTGGAAATGATGAGCCTGGAACAGCCCTTGCTCCAGTCCCTGATGGTCAACGCCCCGGGAACCTACCACCACTGTCTGATCGTGGCCAACATGGCCGAGGCCGGAGCAAAGGCAGTGGGCGCCAATCCGTTGCTTGCCAAGGTCGCGGCCCTGTACCACGATATCGGCAAGATCAAAAATCCGCACTACTTCATTGAGAACCAGTTCGGATGCGAAAACCGGCACGACAAACTGGCCCCGTCCATGAGCGCCCTGATCCTGATCGCTCACGTAAAGAAAGGCGCGGAACTGGCCACGGAACACAAGCTGGGTCCGGAAATCACGGACCTGATTCAACAGCACCACGGAACGCGCCTGATCGTCTATTTTTACCAGAAAGCGCTCAAAATGTGTGAAGAAAAGGGAACGGAATGCGTCCGGGAAGACGACTTCCGGTATCCGGGCCCCAAACCGCAGAGCAAGGAAGCCGGGATCATTCTCCTGGCCGACGCCATCGAGGCTTCCAGTCGAACCCTGGTCGATCCCACGCCCAGCCGGGTGCGCAACCATATCCAGAACCAGGTGCGCACCGTGTTCAACGAAGGCCAGTTGGACGAATCGGACCTCAGCCTGAAGGACCTGAACATCCTCAGCGAAACCTTTCAACGCATCCTGACCGGAATATTCCACCAACGCATCGACTATCCCAAACCCGAAATCCATGCCGCATCAAAGCCGTCCAAGTCCGAACCGACGAAAACTCTCCCGCCCCGCCCTGTCCCGGCCCACTGAATTCAGCCTGGCAAGGGACGCCGAGACCCTGCGCCATCCGGTCCTCCCGTTGAACCGCGCGGAACTCCGGGATATCTTAACCCGGATACTGGACGTCGCTGGGCTTTCCGGGGACCCTTCCGAAGTTTTTTCCGACGCTTTCGGCCAACCGCGGTTGGAGCTGCGGATCACTTCGGACAGAGGGATCACGGACCTGCACCAAAGGCACCTGGGCGGAGCGGGCCCGACCAACGTGCTCAGCTTTCCAACGGAATCAGCCTCCGACTTCGCGCCCAATCCGAACGCGGTCAACGGCTCCATCGTCATCAGCGCGGATGCGGTAATCCGAGAGGCTTTTCTTTACGGCCAGGACCCACGAGATCATTTCATCCGCCTGCTGACCCACGCCCTGCTCCATCTGGCCGACTTCGATCACGGCGAGATCATGGACGACCTGACCGAACAGGTGGTGGAGCACTTGCGCGAGCCCACGCCTGACAACCGTGAACCGTGAACCTCTGAACCCACCACCCCCATGCGCATCGCCCTGCTTCAAAACAACTCCACCGTCGGCGACCTGGACGGAAACGCCCGTAAGATCGCCGACGCTGTCCGGGCCGCGGCCCGGCAAAACGCGGCCCTGTGCGTCACCTCGGAACTGTCCCTGCTGGGCTACCCGCCCCGGGATCTGCTGCTGAACAAGGGCTTCATCGAAACCAGCTGGACCGTGCTGCGCGCCCTGGGTCGGGACCTGGCCGATGCTCCGCCGGTACTGGTGGGGCTGGCCGAGCCCAACGCCTCCGGACAGGGCCGCCCGCTCTGGAACTGCGCGGCCCTGTTGCGGGACGGCGAAATCCAGGGCGTTTTTCACAAGACCCTCCTGCCCACGTACGACGTTTTTGACGAGGACCGCTATTTCGAACCCTTCGACGCCCCGGGCTGGTTTGAGCTGGACGGTCGACGGATCGGGGTGACCATCTGCGAGGACATCTGGAACGACAAGGACTTCTGGACGTCCCGGCGCTACCGGGTAGATCCGGTGCAACTGCTGGCCGAGCAACGCGTCCACTGCATCGTCAACCTTTCCGCGTCTCCGTTCCATCTGGAGAAACACGGCTTCCGGCTGCGCATGCTGGCGGAGATGGCCGCAAAACACCGCCTGCCTCTGGTCTACGTCAATCAGGTGGGCGGCAACGACGACCTGATTTTCGACGGACGGAGTTGCGCCTTCGACGCCAAAGGCGGGCAAACCGCCACGGCCGCGGCCTTTACAGAAGACCTGGTCGTGGTGGGCATTGAAATGGGCACTGTCGGCTCCGCGCCTCGGCGAGCCGACCGTCTCGCGGTTACCGTTGGCCCGAACCTGGGATCGATAGCGCCCGCCGCCATGGCAGCGCCAACCGGCGACGGCTCACGGGAAGAGGAAATCTGGAACGCCCTGGTCCTGGGTGTTCGGGACTACCTCCATAAAATCGGCTTCAGCAAGGCCCTGCTGGGTCTGTCCGGCGGGATCGACTCGGCCCTGACCGCGGCCATCGCCGCCGAGGCCCTGGGACCGGAGAACGTCCTGGCCGTGCTTTTGCCCTCGCCCTACACCAGCCGGGCCAGCATCGACGACGCCGTAAGCCTGGCCGCCAACCTCGGCGTCAAGCACCTCACCCTGCCCATCATGGACCTGATGCGGGGCTTTGACACGGCCCTGAGCCAGGCCTTCGCCGGGTACGAGAAAGACGTGACCGAGGAGAACATCCAGGCCCGGATCCGGGGCAACCTGCTGATGGCCCTGTCCAACAAATACCGGGCCATGCTGCTGACCACGGGGAACAAGTCCGAACTGGCCGTGGGCTACTGCACCATGTACGGGGACATGGCCGGAGGCCTGGCGGTCATCGCCGACGTGCCCAAGACCCTGGTCTACGCCACGTCCCATTGGCTGAACGCCCGCCGCGGGCCCGTGATCCCGGAACGCATCCTGACCCGCCCCCCCACGGCCGAACTGCGCCCGAACCAGACCGACCAGGACAGCCTGCCGGAATACGACGTCCTGGACGCCATCCTGGAGCGCGTGGTCCAGTTGCACCGCTCCAGTGAGGAAATCATCCGCGAAGGCTTCGCCCCGGAGGACGTCCGCCGGGTGGTCGGGCTGATCAAAAACGCGGAGTTCAAACGCCGCCAGGCCGCGCCCGGCCTGAAAATCACCGATGTGGCCTTCGGCTCCGGCTGGCGCATGCCCATCGCGGCCCGCTGGCCGATTTAGACGAGGAGAACGATTGCATCAGGAACTACTGCCCGTAGCTCAGGGCATCAGCCGCCACCTGCTGGGCAAGGAACATGAAGTCCGGCTGGCCCTGGCCTGTCTGCTGGCCAAGGGGCATTTGCTGATCGAGGACATTCCCGGGGTGGGCAAGACCACGCTGGCAGAGGCCATGGCCCGGGTCCTGGGGCTGGACATGCAGCGCATCCAGTTCACCAGCGACCTCCTACCCGCGGACATCCTCGGCGTCTCGGTCTACGACCGCAAGGAACAGACCTTCAGCTTCCACCCCGGCCCGGTCTTTTCCCAGGTCATCCTGGCCGACGAGATCAACCGGGCCACGCCCAAGACCCAAAGCGCCCTCCTGGAAGCCATGGAGGAAGGCCAGGTGACCATGGACGGCCGGACCAGGGCCTTGCCCCGTCCGTTTTTCGTCATCGCCACCCAAAACCCCCTGCACCAGATCGGCACCTATCCCTTGCCCGAGTCCCAATTGGACCGCTTCCTTATGCGCATCAGCCTGGGCTATCCGGACGCGGCCACGGAGCGTAAACTCCTGCGCATCGACGATCCCCGCGATGCCTTGCGTGCAGCCCCGGCCATGCTCAGGCCGGAACGGCTGGTGGAATTGCAACAAGCCGCCCAGGAAATCCATGTCTCCGACGCCCTTCTGGACTATGTCCAGGCCCTGCTCCTGACTTCACGCCGATCGGCGACCTTCCAGACCGGCCTCTCCCCTCGGGCAGGACGAGCCCTGCTCCACGGAGCCCAGGCCTGGGCCTTCCTGGAAGGCCAAACCATGGTCCTGCCCGAACACGTCCAGGCCGTCCTCCCCGCGGTCACCAACCACCGCCTGCAATCCTCCTTCCTCACCGCCTCCGACTCCACCGACCAAGCCTCGGAAGAAACCGCCACGAATCCCGCCGCCACCCTCCTCAAAACCCCGCTGCCCCATCCGTGATGGAAATGGGGCTAAGGAGGAAACATGGGGCTGAGGGATGAGACCTAAAGCCTGAGGGCTGAAGAGAAATGCTGGAATGGAAAGAAGGGATGGAGCGATAAGAATTGCCCCCGACCTTCGCTGGGGCAGGCTCTGAGGGCTGCAACATGAAGTGATAGGGCGAAAACCTGAAGAATTGATCGTGCCGGCCTTTGCTTCATTCCCCTCCTGGGAGGGGCCAGGGGTGGGTTGCCTTTTCACTATTGTCATATAGATTTTTTTTCTATACAATTGAAAAAATGACGACGAAACGTCGATTTCGCAACAAATACCGGTTGGAAGTCCGCGAGGATGACCATCCGCCGATGCACGTCCACCTTGTCGGCGGCAGTATCGACGTACTCATCGACCTGGATACACTCACCTGCCACGGATCCATGCCGAAAGGCCTGCGGGAGGATGTTTTGGACTGGATCGCCGCCAACCGGAATGAACTGATTCAGGAGTGGAAGAAATGGCACCCATGAAACGACCGCGATTACGTGATGTCCAGGCCCTGTCTGGATACAAGCTGAAAATTACATTCATCAACGATCAAACGTTTGTTGTCGACAAACGCGAATCCGTCTTTTCCAAACCTGGCCTCGCCCCTCTGCGTGACCCCGAAGCATTTGCCAAAGCCAGAATCATTCCCGGAGAGGGCTGGACCGTGACCTGGCCCGATCAGGACATCCAGATCGGGGCGGACACGCTCTGGCTCGATGCCTTGGAGCAGTCGGCGATGGACGAAAATACCCGCTCCTTTCTCGCCTGGAGAGCCAGGCACGGCCTCTCCCTGAAGGACGCCGCCAACGCCCTCGGCCTGACTCCACGGACCATCAGCGCCTACGGCACCGGCTCCCGTCAGGTCCCCCGCACCATCGTCCTGGCCTGCAAAGGCTGGGAAGCCGAAAAGAGGGATGAAAGCTGAGGGATGAGACCCGAGGGCTGAAACCTGAAGAAGACAACCCACCCATGGCCCCTCCCAGGAGGGGAACTGCACCGCATTCATCGCGTAGACTCCGAATCGACTTGTCACCATTTCCACCCACTCCCCGCACCACCCCATTCCATTCCCCTCCTGGGAGGGGGCAGGGGGGGGTGGCATTTTAACGAAGAACCAGGAACAACGAACGAGACAACGTCTCCCCCTCAGCCCTCAGGTTTCATCCCTCCGCCCTCTCCCTTCCCCTTCACCCCCATACTCGGCCGTACCCCGCCCCTGCCCGAGCCCAGTCCATTTCCATGCCCCGTTCGATTTCCCGCATGCATTGCACGCACATCCTGGCCGCGGGATGAACATCAAGGCGACGCATGTCGATGGCCTCGCCGCAGGATTCGCAGAAGCCGTAGTCTCCGAGATCCATGCGGTGAAAAGCCAAGAGGATCTCGCGTTTCAGGCGGCGTTCCCGATCCGCCTGCAGGAGCAGCATGCGCCTTTCGGCCTCCAAAGTGGCCCGATCATTATCATCCGCGCAGGATGGAACGACATCCCGGATGGAATGGTTGATCCGATCCACGTTGGCCGTGGTTTCAGCCAGGAGATCTTCCAGGCTGAGACGGAACGAAGCCAATTGTTCATGGGTCATGTTCATATCTCCTTATGAGGTATTGGAGTGACGCCACTAGATTCCATCCTACGCCGGTTCAATCGGCTCGGCAGGCTTCCTCGCCCCTTTCTTCCGACGCAGACGCAACCAGATCAACAGCGCCAGCATCACCGGCAGGCCGACAATGCCCGCGGGCTGAACCTTGGTCTTCAGGATGTGTTCCCATTCCGGAATATAGGTGAACACCTCCCGAGGGCCGCCCTCCGCGTCCATGAACCGCCAGAAGCCGTCATCACCGCGCACGAAGCGCATTGTGTCCAAAAACCGCTCATTGCCGCGCATGTCCAGGACCTCAAAGGTGGCCTCGGCTTCCCGGCCCATAAGGCGCAGCTCCATCACGTCGTCCATGGCGTAGAACCGTCCCCTGTACGGCTCATGAACGCCCTTGTACTTCTCCTGATTCACGTAAGGTTCAATGAAAAAGGCAAAGTCGTCGTACGTCGGCTTTGCCTTGTCCAACATCACCCGCACCAAGCCCTCGGTGCTGTGCCCCCAGGCCTGCCCGACGACGACCACCGAAACCACCGCCAGCAAAGCCAAAACCAGCATGGCGCGAACACTCCAATTAAAGATATTTTCATTTGCATTGTCAGTCATGGGACCTCCGTGTTCTAAAGATAAGGGTGAGGGCTGAAACCTGAAACCTGATGGGGCGCTCTTCGCTCAGCCAGATAACCGTGATTCCAAATAACCAAGAACAAGGAACGAGGAACGGGGAAACGTTATTTTGTTCGTTGTTCTTCATTCTTCGTCGGGAATCGGAGAACATGCGCAGGTTGAGCCAAAGACCTGAATCCTCGATCTACCGCGGACCGTTCCCCTCTTGGGAGGGGCCAGGGGTGGGTCGGCTTTGACAACGATGAACCAGGAACGACGAACGGAACAACGCCTCCCCCCTCAGGTCTCAGGTCTCATCCCTCAGATCTCTCTTTTCATCCTTCTTTCCCCTCTTCCAACCTTTCCCTGAACAGCTCCGCCGCTTCCGGGTCGATCTCGACGCCGTGCTTTTCGCGCAGATGTTCATAGGCTTCGCGCCAAGCCTGGCGATAGCGTGAGTAGAGGACATCGTTGCGGATGTATTCCTTGCGCTGCTCAAAATCCTGCGTTCGGTTCGTAAGCGCCTCTTCCAGGCACAGTACCGCGAAGCGATCCTCGTGCATCACCACCGGGCCGCATTCCCCGATTTCCAGAGAGAGAATGGTCTGCGCCCATTCGCCCGGAAAACGTTCCAAGGGCATCGGGTCCAGGGTCAGCACTTCCACGCCCGGCAGGGCTTCAGCCTCCGCGTCCAGGGCCGCGCGACCGTCCGCGCCTCCCAGGAGTCCGGCCTCGCCTTCATCCAGGGTGTGGAACACGGTTGCCCCATAAATGTCCGGCAAGGCGTACATGCCGATATTGTCCTCGAAAAAGCCCCTGACATCCTCGTCCGTAATGCTCTCTCTCGGAATTTCGGCGACCAGATCCGGCTGCAACGTACGCAGCAGCAGTTCGGCCTGAAACTGATGCACGGCCTGCCGAAATTCCGCCAATTCCGTGAAACCCTGTTCATGAGCCTCGCGAATCAGCGATTCCATGTTCCGAACATGCTCCAAAACATATTCCGGCGTGACCCGTCCGGCGTGTTCCTTGGCCTCGGTCATCCGTCGCGCGTAAGCCAACAGAAATGCGTCATCCATCCGCTCCGAGACAACAGTATCGCCCGCTTTCTCCCCACCGCCCGTCAAATGCGAAACCTCCACCTCCTGGCATCCGACCAGCATGGTGGAGATAAAAAAAATGAAAAGCAATTTCATAAAAGTGCTGCGTAGAATCGACATGTGAACTCCTTATGTAATGTTCGTTGTTCTTGGTTCTTCGCCGGATAGCGTCGGAAATACGCAAGTTGAGTGAAGGCCTGAATCCGCAGGGTACCGCGGACCATTCCCCTCCTGGGAGGGGCCAGGGGTGGGTTGGCGTTTGGGCATTCACTGCCGAAATCGCGCCCCGAGCACGACACCTCTCAACCCACCCCTTAATCCCCTCCCTGGAGGGGAACTACGCCGTGCTCCTCGCGTAAGTCCGAAGCCAGCCCGCCAATACTTCCACCCAATCCCCTCGCCACCTCAATCCACTCCCCTCCTGGGAGGGGCCAGGGGTGGGTTCCCTCAGGTCTCAGGTTTCAGCCCTCTCCCCTTTTCACATCGATCCGGCATACATGGCCAGCATCCCGGAAATCAGTCCATAGACCACCAGCCCGACCACGCCGCCCAGGGTCAGGATCAGGGCCGGTTCGACCATGGCGCTCATTCGGGCGATCTTGTCCTCCAACAGCCTTTCATGCACCTCGGCCACGGTGAGCATGGATTCGCTCATCAGTCCGGAGTGCTCGCCGATATTGGCCATGGACATGGTGATGGGCGTGAAGGCCCAGCTTTCCTTGAGGGTGACGGAAAGCGGCTCTCCGGCCATGACCCGGTCCACGGTCCTGTCCAAAAATGCGTTCACGGCCGTGTTCGGGATGGTCGCGCTGGTGGCTCGCAGGGCTTCCACCATGGGAATCCGGCTCTCCAGGAGCAGGCTGAACGTCCGGGAAAAAGAGACCACCACGCCCAGGCGGATGATCGGACCGACCACGGGCAGATAGACCTTGCACCGATCCAGGTAATACCGAGTCAGGGGCACGGCGTGCATCACGGCCAAGGCCCCAATCCCGGCCCCCAACCCCATGAGCATGTTCAGCCCGTTGTCCTGCAAAAAAGCCGTGGAATCCATCAAAAACTGGGTCACGGGCGGCAATTTGCCCTGGATCAGCCCCATGAACCGGGGAATCACGAACAGAACCATGAACACCACCACGCCCAACCCCACAACCAGCACGATGCCCGGGTAGAAGAAGGACATCATCAGCTTCTTGCGCAGGGAGGACCGGCGTTCAATATAGTCGGCGATGCGCTGAAAGACCGTGTCCAGAATGCCGCCCATTTCCCCGGCCCGGATCAGGTTCACCATCATGGGCGAGAACACCCGCGGATGGTGGGCCAGGGCATCGGAAAGCGGCGAGCCCCCCTCGACCCTGGACAGGACCTCGGCCAGCACGGCCTTGACGTTCATTCGGTCGGTCTGGTCGTGCAGAATGCGGATGGCCTGGGTCACCGTGACCTCGGACTTGACCAGCGTGGCCAGCATCCGGAACAGGAGCACCTTGTCCTTGGTGGTCACGGGCAGAAACCGCGTGGGTGAGAACGCTCCAAAACCCCCGCCGACCCCGGCCTCCTCCACGGAAATCAGGGTCACCCCCCTGGCCCGCGCCTCAGCCGCCGCCGCCCCCTGGCTCTCAGCCTCGATCCGCAACCGGATCATGTTCCCGCCCGAATCCATGGCGCGGCAGTCAAAATAGGGCATGATGTTTTCTCGTTCTTCGTTCTTCGTTTGCGGCTGCGCCGCGTTTCTTTGTTCTTCGTACGTCGTTCGTCGTTATTGTTACTTCACCGCTTCTTTACCTGCTATTGTTGAGGTAGAAATTACAACCCGAATCCCCCCGAAACCGCATTCCATTCCCCTCCAGGGAGGGGCCAGGGGTGGGTTGGCGTGGGAGCATTCACTGCCCTGAGCACGCCTCAAGTACCCCAATCCAACAAACCCACCCCTTTATCCCCTCCCTGGAGGGGAACTACTCCGTGCTCCTCGTGAAAATCCGAAGTCACCCCGCCAACATTTCCACCCAATCCCCGCGAAACCACATTCCATTCCCCTCCTGGGAGGGGCCAGGGGTGGGTTGGCATTCTTACCTGTTTTCCTCAATCCAACGCTGAATACTCATCATCACACTCTCGAGATCACGTTTGACCTGGTCATCGCGGAAACGTAAAAAACGCACGCCAAGAGATTCAAGTCTTTCCTGGCGGTACGTATCTCTCTTCCAGACCTCCTCAAACTCATGGGACGCTCCATCAATTTCAATCGCCAGCATCAGTTCCTTGCAATAAAAATCCACGATGTAGTCGTTGATAGGACGCTGTCGGTCAAAATCATATCCAAGCATCTTTTTTTGTTTGAGTTGGCTCCAGATGAGCACTTCAGGGAAGGTCATATTCTTGCGTAATTTTTTGGCCAGTTCTTTGAGCTTGGGATTGTAGGGGATTATTTTTGGTGTTTTCATCTGACGGTGAATACCTGCTAACCTCAATGACTTTCAACCCACCCCTGGCCCCTCCAAGGAGGGGAACTACTCCGTGCTCCTCGCGAAAATCCGAAATCACCCCGCCATCATTGCCACCGATCAGCGCGAAACCGCATTCCATTCCCCTCCAGGGAGGGGCCAGAGGTGGGTTGGCATGTGGGCTTGCTTTGCCCAAACCACGCCTCAAGCACGACAATCCCTCAACCCACCCCTTAATCCCCTCCCAGGAGGGGAACGACTCCGTGCATCTCGCGTAAAACTTTAGCCAACAAGCATTATTTCCACCCAATCTCCGAGCCACCGCATACTAATCCCCTCCTGGGAGGGGCCAGGGGTGGGTACCTCAAGTTTCAGGTCTCATCCCCCCAACCCTATCTTTTTCATTCCATGGTCACCCGCATAATCTCCTCCGGCGTGGTCAAACCCATTTTCACCTTGTCCACGCCGTCTTCCAGCAGGGAACGGTAGTTGCCGGCGGCTCTGGCCGTGCGGGCGATTTCGTGGCTTGTGGCGCCGTGCATAATGCGTTCGCGCAGTTCCTCGTCCACCACCAGCAATTCGAACAGGCCGACCCGGCCGCTGTAGCCCTTGTGGTTGCACAGATCACATCCATCGAGCGATCGGTGGATCATGAACGCGCCCTCGGGCGTGTCCCGCAGGCCCAGCATGTCCAGTTCGGCCCGGTTCACGGGCCGGGGTTGTTTGCAGTGGGCGCAGACCAGGCGCACCAGGCGCTGGGCCAGGATGGCCCGGGCCGAGACGGCCACCAGAAAGGCCTCACCGCCCATGTCCAGGAGCCGGGAAAAGGAGCTGGGCGCGTCGTTGGTGTGCAGGGTGGAGAGGACCAGGTGGCCGGTGATGGCGGCCCGCAGGGAGACCCGCAGGGTGTCCGTGTCCCGGATCTCGCCGACCATGATGATATCCGGGTCCTGGCGCAGGATGGACCGCAACCCGGAGGCGAAGTCCAGCCTTACGCCGCCGTCCACCTGGGTCTGGTTCACGCCGCGCAGGGTCAGTTCCACCGGATCTTCCAGAGAGGTGATGTTCGTCGTATCCGAGCGCAACAGTTGCAGAGCCCCGTACAGGGTCGTGGACTTCCCCGACCCCGTGGGGCCGGTGACCAGGATCAGACCATGCGGGGAGCGCAGGATGGACTTGAACCTGGTGAGGCTCTTTTCGTCCATGCCCAGGGAGTCCAGCAAGATCTGTTCGTCATGGGGCGGCAAAAGCCGGAGCACCGCTTTTTCACCGTAGTTCACCGGCAGGATGGACACGCGCAGATTCACGGCCTCCACCTCGACCTTCAACAGCGTGGGCTGGAAGGCGAAGGAGCCGTCCTGGGGAGCGCGACGCTCCGCTATGTCCAAGTTGGCCAGCACCTTGATCCGGGAGATCAGCTTTTGGCCCATGGCCGCGGGCAGGGACTCCACCCGGCGCAGCATCCCGTCCTCGCGGAAGCGGACCAGAAAGCCGTCCATCTGCGGTTCGAAGTGGATGTCCGACACGTTGTTCTGGGAAATGGCCCGGACCATCAGCTTCTCCAGCAGTTCCACCACCGCGTTCAGATCTTCGCCGTTCACCGACTGGGTCCGGAAGTCGATCTTGGTGTCGAATTCCCGGGCATAGGCCATTTGCTGGATCTTGCGCAGTTGCCGTTCCGTGACCAGAACCAGACGCACGGGAGCCCGGACCAGACGCGAAATGTTCTGAAGCATGGCCCGGGGCACCGGACCGTTGCAGGCCAGCAAGAGTTCATTGGCCTCGTTGCGCACCAGGGGCATCACCCCGGCCCGACGGGCCATTTTCTCGGGGATCAGTCGCACCACGCGGGGATCCGTGGGCGTCCCGTTTCCGGTGTACAGAGGAATCTTGGTAAAGTCGGACAAGGCCCGCATGACCTGATCCTCGGTGAGCAGCCCCTCCCGGATCAACAACTGCCCGATTTTTTCCTGGACCACCCGCTGTACGGACAGAACATGCTCCAGGTTCTCCGAGGTGATCAGGCCCTGCTGGACCAGGTAGCCGCCAAAGCGGTCGCCGCGAGTCATCATTGTCTATCCGGCTCCGTTTCCGACATTTGAAGGCACCGGGCGAACCCGGCTCCTGATCGTGCATGTCCCGTTGTTCAAAAGACCACGCAAGGTCAGGCGGTTGCGCATCATTTCCTGGTTTTTAGCTGAAAGCAGGGCTGTTTCACTGGAGATCAATCCCGCCTCCATCAGGCTGATGAGGGATTGTTCCATGGTCTGCATGCCGTCGCACTGTCCGGTCTCGATGGCCGAGTAGATCATGTCGTCCTTGGCCAGCCGGATCAGGTTGGAAATGCCCGAGGTGGAAAACATCAGTTCCACCGCCGGAACCCGCCCGCTTTTGTCCGCCCGGAGCAGCAGCCGTTGGGAAACCACGGCCCGCAGGGTGGAGGAAAGCTGCTGCCGGATCTGGGTCTGTTCCCCGGCCGGGAACGAGCCCACCATGCGGTTCACGCTGGACATGGCGTCCTTGGAGTGCAGCGTGGAAAAGACCAGGTGCCCGGTTTCCGCGGCCATGATCGCGGTGCGCATGGTGTCCAGGTCCCGGATTTCGCCCACCAGGATCACGTCCGGGTCCGCGCGCAGGGAGTCGCGCAGCGCGTCGGGGAAGGAATGCACGTCCGTGTGCAGTTCGCGCTGATTGATGATGCAGTTGCAGTTCTGGTGCACGTACTCGATGGGGTCCTCCACCGTGATGATGTTCTTGCGCTCCGCCCGGTTGATGGCGTCGATGATCGCCGCCAGGGTGGTGGATTTGCCCGAGCCGGTCACGCCGGTGACCAGCACCAGCCCGTCCCGAAAGGTAGGCAGGCGGGACATGCTCGCCGGCAGGCCCAGGCTCTGAAAATCCGGGATGCCCTTGGCCAGAAGGCGGATGGCCACGGAAAGCGCCCCGCGCTGATAATACGCCGCGAATCGGAACCGCCCCACAGAGGCGCTGCTCACGGCAAAGTCCACGGAACGCTTCTCCTCCAGCACCGTTGCGTAACGCGGCGGCATGACCTGACCAAGCAAAGCCCGAATCTCCTCATGGGCATAGGCCTCGCAGCTCATGGGCCGCAAATCCCCTCCCATCCGGAACACCGGCGGCTCGCCGTAAGTCAGGTGCAGGTCCGAAGCATCCAGTTCCACGGTCTTGGCCAGCAACTCTTCCATGCTGTCCGGCTTGTGTTCATTTATGATTTGTTGGGTGATGGTTGTCATGGGTTAAATAGGGTTGAGGGATGAAACTTGAAACCTGAAAAGAGAGGGGTGAGGGATGAGACCAGAAACCTGAAGGGGCAAACCCACCCCTGGCCCCTCCCAGGAGGGGAACGGAGCAGAGGTCGACTCGACAAATCTTCAGGTTTCAGCCTCCAGGTTTCAGCCCTATCCTTTCCCCTCTCTTGTATTCACCCTGTATATTCATTACATATCTCAAAAGGAGACTTGAACTTTGAAAAAACTTCTCTGGAGCGAGGGAAAAAATTCGCGGCTTCTGGAACAACGTGGCCTTTGTTTCGAGGACGTCTTGCTGGCTGTCCAGGAAAACAGACTCTTGGCCATAGAAGTCCACCCTCGCCGAGACAGGTACCCCCATCAAAAAATTCTGGTGGTTGACCTCAATGGGTATGTTCATATTGTTCCCTTCGTGGAAAGCGAATCCGTCGTATTTTTGAAGACCATTTATCCTGACAGAAAATACCATAAGAAATACGCTCACCTTCTTGAAAAGGAGCCTCAATCATGAATAACATCCCTTACCTGGATCAGGAAGAGCAAGAACTTATCGAATCGATCCATCGGGACGACTATCAACAGCCTCCGGACATGGCCGCGGAGATGCGAGAATTTTCTTACTTGGTCGACAAGACGATCAACAAAAAGAAAGCCATCAGCATCCGCCTGCTGGAGTCCGACATCCAAAAAATCAAGGCCAAGGCCATCCGGGAAGGCATCCCATACCAAACATTGATCAGCTCCCTCATCCACAAATATGCCAACGACAGGGTATCGTCCTCGGCGATTTGATGCTGTTTGTTCGCCGTTCCGCGAACGGTGTTCGTCGTTCGTCGTTCGTCGTTTCCGCGAATTTGCGAGGTCTGGAGTAGAAGTCCGAATGCCCACGAACCGCATTCAAATCCCCTCCTGGGAGGGGCCAGGGGTGGGTTGGCATGTGGGCTTGCTTTGCCCAAACCACGCCTCAAGCACGACAGTCCCTCAACCCACCCCTTTATCCCCTCCCAGGAGGGGAACTACTCCGCGCTCCCGATGCCAATCCGATATCAACCAGCCCAACCCTTCCACCCAATCCCCGAGCCACCGCATTCCATTCCCCTCTCGGGAGGGGCCAGGGGTGGGTTTTCTGAACGAAGAACAAAGAACGGAACAACATCTCACCCATCACTCTTCACCCATCACGCTCCCCTCTTCCACCGGCTTAAAAAGCCGCCCCTCGGGAATCATCCGCTCCCACGCCTCTTCCGCCTCGTCCAAAACCCGGCTGCTGCGTTCCAGGAATCGACGGGTGGTATCCGGGCCTTCGTCTGGAGCGGCGATGATGTGGGGGGTGATCAGGATGACGGTTTCCTTGCGTAAGGCCCGACGCTCTACCTTCTTAAACAAGTAGCCCAGGGCAGGGATGTCACCGAGAAAAGGCACTTTTTGTTCGAAATCTTGGTCTTCTAGGCGGATGAACCCGGCCAGGGCCACGGTGTTGCCTGAGGGCACGGCCAGGATCGACTTGAACTCGTTCTTGTCGATGCCGTCCAGAGGAAAAGGCACTGGTTGGCCGGTGAAGTCGTTGATCAGGGTGATGCTGTTCACTCCGAGATTGGGCTGGTCAATGTCCGCCTCGATCTCCATGGTGATGGTCCGATCCGCGTTGATGAAGCTTTTGATTTTCAAGTCAGTGCCGATTTCTTCGATATCCACCACGGGGATAAAGATCACCCGCTCTGTTGTCTCAGTCACTGGCACAGTTTCCTTTGTCACCCCGGTACGTAGCGGAATCTGCTGGCCAACAAAGAAGCGAACCTCGACATTGTCTGCGGACATCAGGAATGGTGAAGCAATGGTCTTCAGACGATTCTCATTGGCGAACAATTGGAGACGCCCCATAAGTTTTTCTGTTGAAAAAACAAATGAGAAAGTGTTTGCAGTTAGAGCGTCAACGCCGCCAAGCGTCCCATATTGTGCCCATAATCCTCCTTGATCAAGAAAACTCTCGTTAATAACCTCAGGAAACTGAAAAAATGACTCAAACCCATCCCCCAGATCCAGCCTGACGATCTTCACCTCCAACAACACCTGCCGGATCGGGGTGTCCAGTTCACGGATCAGGCCGGTGATGTGCCGCAACAAGCCTTCGTCCGTGGAGCGAACCACTATAGAGTTGTTTTTCTTGAAAACGGTGATCACGGCAGGAAGACGTCGTCCAACGGTGCTGGCGGCGTCCTCGATCTGGGAGACGGTCTCTGCCTCGCCTAGTTGAACCAACAGTTTGCGCTCGTCATCGGTCAGCGCCGACGAAGTCGTGCCGGTCGTGGCCCCCGCGCCCACGGCCCGGGCCTCCAGGTGGCCATAGACCGACTCTCCGCTTATCTCCTTGTACTCCACATCCGGCCCGAGCATGGTGGCCAGAAGAGCCGCCATATCCTTGGCGTTGGTATAGCGCATGAAAAAGGCCTGAATTTTCTCAGAACGCTGGAAGACCATGGTGTCGGCAAAGGCTTTTTCGCTCATCACCGCCGTCACTCGGCCATCCGTACGGAACCAAAGTTCGTTGCCACGCAGCAGGGCCTCCACGGCCGTACTCAAATCCACGTCCTTCAAAAACAAGCGAACCTTTTTCCCGGCTACCGGCCCCTGAAGCATCAAGTTCACCCCGCCCACTTCGTTGAGCAGTTCCGCCGCGACCTCCAGAGGCACGTCCTGAAAAAATATTTCCTTTATCTTCTGCTTGCCCGCCGGATGCCGGAACCCTGGACGCATCACCCTGTCCTGGCCCGTTGGCTGATAGGAGCTGATCCGGCGCATATCCGGTTCCTTTTGCGGAATGCGCACGATGGGCTCGGTGTCGCGTTGGAGCACGGGCACCGACGGCGCGTACCGAAGATCAGCGGCAGGCTGAACGGTCTTGCAGCCGGGAAGGAGGAACAGCAAGAGAACGAGAAGGAACAACCCACCCCTGACCCCTCCCAGGAGGGGAAAGCCTGAATTGAACCCACCCCCGGCCCCTCCAAGGAGGGGAGTGATTCGCGGTTGTGCGGAAGCATGGTGCTTCTTTATCGAAGAAATGTCTGATGCAACACGAACAGCAGAGCCCAAATTCCCCTCCTGGGAGGGGTCAGGGGTGGGTTGAGGGCTGGCCTCATCAAAGTCTGCATCATGAGCCCCTGCCAAAGGAAGAATATGCCTACTCACGCTCTTCCACCCCGATCTCGTACCAGTAATCGTCCTGCCCACGCAGCACCAAACGACGCTCCCCCATGCCCTCCACCCGGAACTCGTGCCGCAGTCCGTCCACCATCACTTCCAGTCGGTCCAAAGGCTTAAGCACCCGATACCCACGCAAGGACCGGATATAGACCACGGCCCGGAAGGAATCCTCCGTAAGCAGCAGGCCGCGCAGTTTGACCTCGTCCGCGGCTTTGGGAAAGTCGTAGGCTTCCAGAGGCGGCGAGGGGCTGAAAAACGGCTCTCGGGCCTGAGCTGGAGGGGTCCAGTAGAACATCAGGCAAACGACGAACACGCCGACAAACCCGGCAATAGTTTTAGATCGGTTCAAAACAGACATGACCATGATTCCCGTTATCTGCAATTATTGACTCGTCCATCAAGTCCAAGAGCGCTCCGCCACAAGACTGAAGCGGGCACTATCCCATGATCCATAAATCCATGACAATTCTCAAAACCCAGGGCTTGTCCTCCCTGGAAATGCTGACCTGTTCCACAAGCATCGGCGTGCTGTGGGAGCGTAGATCCCGCAGCAGGGCTATGAACCCCGCGAAATCCCCTTCCGCCGTGACCCTGAACACCCGCCAGGTGAAGAACTTCTTTACTTCGCTTTGGGGAACCACGTTCAAAACGCGCAGGTTACGCCGCTCCATTTCCTGGTAGGCCCAGTGCTGGGCGCGAATCAGGGCTTCCTCGTCGCCGACGCGGATGTCCAGCACATTCAGTTCCTGCTCCAGTTCCGCCAAGGTCTCTCGCTGGCTTTCCAAACGCCGCCGCAATTGAAACGGCTGTTCCGCGGCCTGCATCTCATTGAGCTGGGTGATGCTCCGGTTCAGTTGCTCCCTGGCCCGGACCAGGGCTCGTTGTTGGGGGTCGTAGACATGCTTGAGGTAGAAGAACAGCATGCCCGTGATCACCGCGGCGATCAGGCCGAATTTTTCAAGTTTGGTCAGCTTTCGAGCCACTTCCCGCCTCCAGGTGCATTTCGAACCGATGGGACGCGCCCTTGCCTCGCGCCTGCTGTTGCGGCTCCAGACGTCGCACGACCACGGACAGCCCGGCGTCCTCCCGCAATCGCAGCGCGTATTCGAGAATCGCGGAAGCGGAAACGGCCTCGCCGGATACAAATATCCGCCCCGGCTCGCGCTGGTTTTCACGGACGTCGGACAAGGCCACGGTCATGGGAAGATGAAGAATCAACGCCTCGTACAATTTGATGCGATCCCGTAAGGGCTTGTCCCACTCGTCCCTGACATAGGCCACCTGCCGCCGCAGCTCCCTGACCTGTTCCTCGACTTTCTGAATGTCGCCTTCCAGACGCTTGACCTCGTCGTGCTCCTTCTTGCGCTCGGAGAGCTGGGCCTCGATGTCCCGGCGCCGCTCTGACAGATCACTTTCCTGATAGCGCATCAGCAGATTGTGCCCCAGCAGAACCACGAAGAGAAACGAGGCCGCGGCCAAGGGCATCAGGTAGATGCTCTGCCGGATGCGCACCGCCGGGGGCACGGCGTCGGAAATGCCGATGGCCTGCATGCCTTTGCCGCCCAACTCGCGCATGGCCGCGCCCGCGGCCGTGGCGAACATCGGCCCTTCTTCCGAGCCCGCCGCGGTCAGGCCGGAGGTGCGTTGCAAAAGCACCGGTTCAACTCCAGTAGGAGCCAGGGTGCGCAGAAAGGCCACGATCCGATGATCCATGGCCCCGACCCCGGTCAGAGCCACGGGCAGCGGCCCCGGCGCCTGTCCGAAATTGAAGCGCAAGCTGTCTTCCAGGTCCGTCATGGTCCGCCCGTCCAGGTGCGCCCGGATCATCTCCGCCGTGACGTTCATGGCGTTGATGGCCAGGGTCGAGCCGCCTCGTAGCAGAGCGAACCCCGAGGAGGCCGCGCCGATTTCCAGCACGCCCCGGTCCGACTCTTCGTGCTGATACAACAAGGGCACATGAAAGCAGACCTCGCCGGGATAAACCCGGGCCAGCTTCAACCCGGCCATCCGGAAACGCTCCCTGGCAGCCCGGTAAATGTTCTGTTCCAGCACGGCCACCTGGACCATGATCTCTTCAAGCTCTTCCCGGATTTGCCCCGGCTCCACACGGAGCTTCTCCACCTCCACCCCGGCCAGGGACTGGTGCCCGGGAACGCCGGTATACGTCTCGGCCTCCCACTTCACGGCCTCGGTCAGCAAATGGCTGCGCATGCTCAGAACCCGCTCCCGGTTCATGGGCAGGACTACCAACCGGGCCAGAGGCGTGACGAACACGGTCTGGATGTTTTGTTTGCAGTTCAGGCGGTTGCGGATTTCCTGGAGCTGGGCGATGCCCGGCAGATCATCACCGGCTTCCGGTGCCTTGACCGCCACGAACTCCATAATCTCCCGCTCCCGACCCTTGGCCCGAACCAAAGCCGCCCGAACCTCGTCTTCCACATACTCCACGCCCAGACACAAGGTGCCGGGCATGGGCAGGCGGGACAGGAGCCTGGAGAAACTCGGACGACCGATTTTGGAGGGGGAAATGCGAGACTTTTTCAGTTTGAAAAACACAGTGATTTTTCTATCTTCACCCTTGGAACGCCGACGATGCCAAGTGTGGTGTTTGTTCGTTTGGTAAATGCTTGTTGTTCGTTGTTCATCGTTCTTCGTTCATCGTTCTTCGTTCTTTGTTTGTTGAGAGAAAGGGCTGAGTGGTTGTTCGAGCTGGCTGTGCATCATTCCCCTCCAGGGAGGGGCCGGGGGTGGGTACACGAATCACCACTGCTCCACAAAAATACAAGCTTCAAAAACTATAAACGATGACTGACAAAACGAATTAGAGTTTATTAGAATTACTTCTGACGCAATTCCTGAAGCGCCTCATTCATTTTGAACAAAACAATCATCAGCTCACACCAGATTCTTGCGGCTATTGCTCCACCAACAGCATATACCAACCCCATAAGAAACTTTCCAGCGGTAAACCCTTCATGTCCTCCAAACATTGACCCCAAGCCACTGAATACTGCGACGAAAAGCAGTAACCAATAGACGAGAGTAATAATCTTTGGTGTCAACATTTTGTCGAAATACAGAACGTCATACATGAGTATACTCTCTTTTTTATGGTTGATCGACGGCGCAACACGGGGTTTGAACCCACCCCTAACCCTAACCCCTCCCTGGAGGGGAATTTACGCCGTGCTCCGCATCCTTCTATCAATATGCATCGAAAAAAGGCCCACACACCCGCGAATCCGCAATCCACTCCCCTCCTGGGAGGGGTCGGGGGTGGGTTAAAGGCCTACTGGCACCTACCAAAACCGCGACCCGTCCAAATACAAATTCTGTATCTCTGCCTTCTTAGAGGGATGGCCAAACGCGGGAATAATTTTTTCCCACCGTTTTTGATTAGTGCCATCATTGTATTCGCAAACCAGATACCTCCCGCCGGTAACAGCAGTTCCTGGAAGGGGTTCACCAACATTATTGTCGGAAGTGTAGCGAAAAACCCTAATATTTGCGTCGTTCACATACATTGCCGAACCATAAAGCCGATACCCAATTAACCAAGCATATGGGCCGCTGCCGCCGGGCTGGTAAAGAACACCTGTATTAAAACTGCAATAAAACTCATCGGGATTACCTGTGGCTACCCCAACTCCTCCACAAGCCACCTCCACAAAACCATCACCTAAACCGCCTTGAGGAACCCCATTCAAATCCAGCACCCCGTACAACCTGCATTTAATACTATTGAGGTCTGACGCGCTCAAATTATCAATCCACAAATTATCCACCGTTAAAAACCCGCGATCCCATTCTTCGCGATAAACGACCCGCAGTATATTGTCCGTGTTGTCGTAGAAGCCGGCACCCGACGGCGTATCAACTTTTTCTGTTGAATCCGGCTTATAATCATCAATCTTGAAGTTCTGTTTTTTGCGTTCCAGGTATTCCTGAGTCAGCTCAATGCGTTTGGCAATACTTTCATTCGGGTCAAGCCCTCTATAATCGAACGTCCTTTGAGGGAATTCAAAAACTTCTCCGAGGCCCCCATAATCATAAAAGAACCCGCCGGACTCCCCGCCGGACAGAATCAGGAAGGCGTCCTTATTGTCCAGGTTGAAAAAGTGCAGGGGCTGTTCAAAGGCATCGGAGAGGTACTCCTCAGGTTCAGCCTGTCCAAGCTTTGCATGATTATCTATGGGTTTGGGGATGTACGGCGTGCGCCAGCCAATGCCATTATCAGTGCTCTGTAAACTTGGATCCTCGATACTCTCCCTGTCCCACATTCCACGGGGTTGGCCGTAGGTGTAGTCGGCTGTTGTGGCAGAATTCGGATCACGCCATTGACGCTCCCAAATGCCCTTGGGGAGATCACAATCAAAGCCCACCGTTTGACTGTTCTGGCTGGTGCATTGAAGCGCCCCTTCCACTCGCAGGCAATTTCGGCTCTCTATACTGCCTGCAGTACCCCGAACATAACTGCCGCTGAGGATGTCACCGTTCTCGTCACGGACCTCGCCGGGCTGCACTTCCCACTCGTTTGTGCCACCGACCTCCATGCAGACAGTTCCGTCGCAGGGATAGGGGTGACCGCCGGTTGTCTCCAAACTGTTGGGATCCCGATCAAACCTGCACACATAATTAAACAGCTCCGGCCAATCCAGCAGATCCCCGGTATACCCTGTATTCGGGCCGGACGGGGATTCGCCGATCAGGGCGCGGACGATGTTTTGTTCGATTCGGTCTTCGGTGAGAAATATCAGTTTGGTGGTAACGCTGCTCCGGCGGGAGGAATGGGTCTTTACCGCCTTCCAGTCGCTCTTATGCAACGCCCTGACAATCTTGCCCTGGTTTTCTGAGGAATCCGGGTCGCAGTCCTGCCCATAACCATCATCCTCGTACCCAAATCCGCGCGGCCCCAGTGAGACAATGCAGAATGTTTCGCCGTTATCCGTAATAAAAAACCGAAACGCCCGGTTCCAACCGTCCGTGAGCTGTTCATTACCTTGCAGGAGGTGAAAATATTCACGGTCCGTTGGATATAATCCCTCGTATTCCGCCTGATTCTTGGCATAGTGCCTTCCCAGGGCCGGGTTACGGGTCACAGGCGGAGTTAGGTAGGGGCCTTTCCAGTCGTCGCCTGTGATATCCGGCGAAGTCTTATCAGTGAGATACCTGGTCCACAGCCCTCTGGGCTGGCCCAGACTTTCCTTCTTTGTGTCGGACACTTTCTGGAACGGTAGCCATTGGAAGCGCCCGGCCTCGTTAAATGCTCCACGCACGCCTCCCAGGCCCGAGCCCCCCGGCTCATACAAATCCGGCCACTCCCCCATATCCCCTACATACCCGCCAATAATCCGACTCATGTCGTACGGATCCTTGACCTGATCATGTCCGAGTATGGCTTCAACGATGGAGTCCATTTTCTCGGTGGTCACCCGCTCCCGCTGCGAGTCGTCCAAAGTCCCCCGCATGGGCCAGATCATGGCCGCCATAAGGCCCATGATTCCGACCACGACGAGGACTTCCAGGAGGGTGAAGCCGTTGGGTTTCATGTTGGTATGTTCGTCGTTCTTCGTTCGTTGTTAAAAAAAGGGCTGAAACCTGAGGGCTGAAACCTGAAATTCCTACGCGCGCCCCCCTGCTCCATTCCCTCATCCCTCCGCCCTATCTTTTCTTCAGGTCTCAGGTTTCAGCCCTCAGCCCTATCTTTTCAGCCCTATCTCTTCATCTCACCCAAGAAGGAGAAACCGCTTGGAGGACTCGTACGAGGTGAACGAGGCGAACAATCCCCCTCTTGGGTGGCATGCAAAGATAAAAGCAAGTCATTTTCAAAATCCACGGGAGGAGCCGGAAAGCTCCTCCCGCGGGGTTGAAGGTTGGAATGGAGGATTAGGTCAGGTCTATATCCAGCCTAGTCTTCGAAGAATTCTTCCAAAGCTTCTTCAGCGGCTGTGCGGGCAGCTTCAGTATCGTCAGCGGCGGCGTAGATCGCCCATTCCTCGAACTCCTCAGCCGTGGCGAAACGATGGCCTTCCGGGCATTGGGTGATGAACATGTAGCCAGCCTGGGCTTCTTTCAGGTCGAACTCACGATAGGAGCCGCCGTTGGCCTTGGCGAACAGGTAGGTCATCATGTCGTCGTCGTAGCGAGCAACGGTGGCTTCCAGGCGAGGCAGGAGCACGTTGTAGTTGTTCCAATGCACATCGTCTTTGTTGATCCCGCCGGGGCACAAGCCGGCAGCGGAGATCATGCCTTCCTTGATCAGGTCGGAATCCGGGCCGATGCCCAGCATGATGCGGCCGAGCCAATCCGGGTTGCCCCATTCGTCGTAGTCAGAATTAAGAACGCCGGCAGTCGTAACCACGCCGGGGCCGGTCAGGTCGGCATCTACATCTTCAGCACCCATGCCGACCATGAGCACGCCCAGGCCTTCGGAAACTCCAACACGACGCAGGGTGGACTCCCGGTCGCCTTCAGCAACGGGATCATCCGCAGCATAGGCGTTAGTATGGCTACCGATTGTACCCTCATAGTTGTAGGCATTCAGGTTGTACACAGAGCCGATGCCCATGGCGCGCAGTTCTTTCGCCTCATCCTCGTCCAGGATATGCACCTGGAACAGGTTGCGATCAAAGAACTCCTCGAAGAATGTGGCCTGGCCCTCGTCCGGGTATTCCAGTTCGCCTGTGTGGGTAGGCCGGAAGTATGCAGCACCATCATCAGATTCATCCACTAGGTTGACCATGCCGCCGGGCAGTCTGCCTTTCTGTTCACTATACGCGGACAGGGCTGAGATCATCCGCTGCTGGTTCGTGTCGCACACCACGTCGATGGTGCCGTCGGTGATGCCCGCGAAGCGCGGGGCGACCATGGCGACCAGGAAGCCCATGATGGCCACGACCACCAGGATTTCCAATAGGGTGAAGCCCTGCTGTCCTTTTTTCCGGTTCATTTTCCGTTTCAACATTTGGTTTACTCCGTATTCAATAATGAGGGTTTGAATGGAGCAGCAACTCACCCCCAGAGTCTACCGCGAAACAAAATAACCACGAACTCGAATCTTCCAGGCCGGTGAAGAGAATCCCCGCCTACGTCATCCCTGACGTACTCAAATCCTCCCCACCAACTCTCCCCTTCCGGTCCCTCGCCGCGACAGGGGAAGCGTTTTACTTGGTCGGCATCACCTCCTTTAGGGATGAAAAGAAAGGGCTGAGGGCTGAAACCTGAAACTTGAGGGTTGAAACCTGAAGTTGGTTTCCGGTATAATGATAATCCGCTGTTTCATCCCGCCAAACCTCGTTCTCCATCACAATTTCAAATCATCCACACTTTTCAGGCCTCAACCCTCAACCTAATCTCTATCTTTTCAGGTTTCAGTCCTCAGCACTATATCCCAGGCCTTACGGCAACTCACTCACGTTAAAAACCAAGCTCCAGCGCAAATCCTGCTCCGTGGGCATGGAAGCGAAATCCCAGGTCGCGTGGGGTTCCAGCAGATCAACGACCCGCTTGGCGTACTGGGCGACACCATCCTGGATCACGCCGGGACCGTTAACAATCTCTCCGGCTGTCAAATTTGTCCCGGCGGGATAGCCCACGGCAACGATCTGCCCGCGGTTGGGGTTTGCGGGATCATTAAAGTTGGCCGGGAGGTTCCGTGCGGAGTTGGTGTCCACGATATTGGCGAACGTGGCCGCCTTGAGCCGCTCGGAAGTGGCTGTCAGCCGGGGCATGAGGATGTAGTAGCCGTCCCAGGTGTAGTTTTCCGTGGTGGTGGCCACCGGGGTGCGGCCGGCATTGGAGGCCATGCCGCTGGTGACCAGTTCGGTTTCCGGTCCCAGCCCGAACACGATACGCCCGAAACTGTCCGCGCGGGGAGCGGACGGCGGACGGGGAGCACCGACATATAAGAATTCCGTGGCGTCATCCGCCTCGAACCCGACTATGGACATGGCCACGCCCACGCCTTCACGCGGCACCACGGCCTCCATGTGCGGTCGCTTGGCATTTTCCGCAACCACTTCAACATTATTCCAATTGTAAGTTCGCTCGGTATGAGTGGCATCAGCTCTCCTTCCCACCGTGTCCCCGGCCTCAACAGTACTCCCATTCCAAGACGACCCCAAAACTTCGCCGTACTGGTTCAGGTTGTACATCCGGCTGACGCCCAGGTTGCGCAGTTCTTTTGCCTCGGCATCGTTCAGAATATGGATCATGAACTTGTGGTTGTTGTTGTGGTTGAAGCGCAGCACCTCGGGCCCGTCTCCGGGATCCTCGTTGTCCACGTAGGGGATCTGGTAGCGGGCATCCGCCAAAGTATCACCATCGGTCATCACCAGATTGACCAGTCCACTGGGATAACGGCTTTTTTGCTCATAGAACGCCGAAATCATCTGGTCTCCCCTGCTCTTGCTGGTGTCGCCGACAACCTGAACCGTCCCTTCGGTGACCCCCGCGAACCGCGGCGCGACCATGGCCACCAAAAAGCCCATGATAGCCACCACCACCAGGATTTCCAGCAGGGTGAAGCCCTGCTCTCCTCGCCTGTACCGCTTCCTCAAGCCTGTCATGACAAACCTCCGTTTCCGTGCTTCCGCGTCGATCCCCCACGGACCACGGCGCAGCCGCTTGATAGAAATCGTTGCCTCTTCATCGCCAGTCCCGCACCGGCCGATACCGTTTTTCGAAACTTTTCTCTTTCAGGCCGCCTATTGCTCCGCGGCCTGAGCCCGGGCAGCGCGGCGCTGTTCCCGGCCAAGCCTGTCCAGTTCGCCGGGGTTGATATGCCCCCAGGAAACAAAGGTGAATACGTCGGACGTTTCGAACAGATCTTCAGGGGCCATGGTCGGAAAAACATCCTGCACAAGCCGGCGGGCCTCGACGCGCCGCTGTCGCTCGGCATCCGTAATGGTTCCGGCCTTCTGCTTGGCGCGCAGATCGAACCAGTCCGCGGGCCACAAGCCGTCCTTGTACTTGACGACCACGCCCTGCATGGTGGACTTGCGGTAGAACTGGAACACGAAGTTCTCCGCGCCGCCGCTGATCCCGGCGGGCGGCCAGGTCCGCTGCCTGGGGTCGTCGCGCATCAACAGGTCCAGAAAGTCGATGCTTCCACCCGCCGACGGCGTAACGATCACCAAGTCCGCCAAATCCGCGGGCTCGTCGCCGAACAGCACCCGCAAACCATGACTCGTTGCCAGAAAGGCCGATGACGAACTCATGCAGCTGTTGCCGTAAAACTCGAAAACATCGGTCAAGGCCAATTGTCGCGTCTGGCCGTTCTTGACGATGGTAATGGGCGGCAGGTTCTCTATCTCAGCCGGATATTTACTGCCAAAGACCGGGCCGGGCGAGATCCACGTTCCCAAAATCAAGGCCAAACTCAGCAAACCAGCCCCCACCGTCTTCCTTTGCAACACCGTCATTCCGTTTACTCCTTTCGTATTGATCGATCCGTGACGAAACGTCGGCCATCCAATCATGCTTTCCAGTCACAACATCGACGCCTTCGCGTCAGCTATTCATCGGATTGCGCACGGGCTTTTCGCCGCTGTTCCCGAATCAACCGATCCATCTCACCCTGTTCAAGATGGCCCCAGGCGACGAAGGTGAAGACCTCGGGCTCGGTAAACAGCTCCTGAGGGGGCGTACTGGGGAAATTCTCAATGACGGAGCGGCGATCATTTTTACGCTTCTCGGCCTCGGCTTCGGTAATGGTTCCGGCCTTGGCCTTTTCGCGCAAATCAAACCAGTCCGACGGCCACAACCCGTCTTTCAGACCAAAGGTCACACCCTGCATCGTGGACTTGCGATAGAATTGAAACACGAAATTCTCAGCTCCCATTTCAATGCCGGCGGGAGGCCAGGTGCGCTGGGACTGGTCTTCGCCTTTCATGGCCAGATCAAATAAATCCATCGGTCCGCCCGCGGATCTGCTGATCAATAGCAAATCGTTCAAATTTGGAGTTTCTTCACCAAACAACAACTCCAACCCATAACGCATGGCCATGAAGCCCATGGTCGCCCCTGGGCAAGCGTTGCCGTGATAATCGTAGGCGTCGGTCATGGTGATGGAACGAATCTCTCCATCCTGTACAACGGTAATCGGAGGCGTGTTCAGAGCCGAAGCCGGATATTTCTTCTCCGCCGCCCCAACGACACTCCCCAACCCGACCACCACGGCCATGACCAAACAAACAACCCCGCCACGAAAACAACCAACGAACCCGCACATAAATCCTCCGAGATTTTACTGTGAAATAAGGTGAACAAAGGAACGAAACCTGAAATTGGTTTGCGGTATCATGTTTATCCGCTGTTTCATCCCCGCCAAACCTCGCTCACCCCCACACAATTCCAAATCATCCCCACTTTCACCCCTGACTCCTGAGCCCAATCTTTTCAGCCCTCAGGTTTCAGGTCTCATCCCTCAGCCCTCTCTTTATTGATCGACCGGCACGACCGACGCCCCGTTCCCACGCTTCCCAAAACAACGCATGGAGGAGCGTCGTTTTGTTTCGGCGTGGGGGTTTTGGAGCGCCGGTCGTGTGGTGCGTACCTGTCGGGATGGATTGTTGATGGAGTCTGCCTGACAGATTTGCCGGTGATCAACGGTACGCACCACTTGCCGCTCGTCATCGTCGTTACGGAAGGTCGCCCCGGGTGGACGGACGATCTGGGAGGTAGGGAACGGCTGTTCGCGGGAGACATGGAGGGGCGCATCACTTCCCCTCCTCGCGAGCGCCTTCCGGCCAGTCCACCACGAAGCGGTATTCCTTGCCGCTGCTGACGATGATTTCTTTCTGACCCCGTCTGAGGAAGCGCATCTCCACGGTGACGGTCCCGAAACCGTCGTGGAGATAGAGGTCGGTATAGAGTTCGAGGATCTTTTCGAGGATCGGAGTATGCACTCCGCGCAATACATTGGTCACGCCCGTCTCCTGTTTCGTTTCCCGCCCATTGTCCGAACTCTGAACCGGGTTCGGCCTGGACGCGTGATGTGAACAGTCGGGTCGACCGAGCGGGCCGGACGATGCACCAGAGTAGATCATTCGAACGGATTGCACTTTATACATACAAGGTAAGGATTCCAATTATCATTTTCCTGTTTCCGTTAATCTCCACCATACCCACAGCAGAACAAGACGCCCGCCCTTGCCGATCCGGGCGGAATAGCCTGAAAATGTACCGACACAAAAAAAAGCGGGACTACGGCGCAACAGGGAAAAAGAATCTTTTCCCCACATATGTGCCGTCGTCCCGCCCCCACTTGCTCCGCGACCGCTTGCGCGTCCGAAACCCGTAGAACGATCCGTGACCAAATTCGAGTGTACCTCTAGCCCGGAATGAAAAACCTGTCAAGCGATTTGAAAATTATTTTCAAGACCAGTGACTTTTTGTTCTTCGTTCGTGGTTCTTCGTTCGCTTCACCCCGTCCACCCGCCACCAACCCCTGGCCCCTCCCAGGAGGGGAATGGATTGCGGTTGGTTGGGAACTGGGTAATGTTATTGTGGTCGAGCTGGGAGGTGGATGGAAGCACGGTGCAAGCTCCCCTCCTGGGAGGGGATAAAGGGGTGGGTTAAGGTTTTGTCGTGCTGGAGGTGTGGTCTCGGCGGTCAACGTCCACCCGGCAACCCACCCCTGACCCCTCCCAGGAGGGGATTAGTCCGCGATTCCTTGGGGATTCAACTTTCCACCTCAACCTTCGCATATCCTCCAATCCCCAACCAAGAACAACGAACGAAGAACAAACCAAAAACGCCTCCTCCAGCCCTCAGGTCTCAGGTCTCAGGTCTCATCCCTCAGCCCTGCCTTGCCAGCTCCTTTGCCCGTGCAGACATGGCAGCGATAATCAGCGCCCGGACACTGCTCTGACGCGGATTCGGTCCGCACGTCGGTTTTGCGCAGCACCCGTTCACACATGATTCGGGTGACCAACAAATCCAACGTACAGCACTCGTCCGCCACTTCGGCTTCCAGCAGCATGTCGACCATCAGCCCGCAGAGTTCCGGATCGAACTGGCTTCCGGCGTTGCGGCGGAGTTCCTCGATGGAGCCGCCCAGGGTCAGCCGGTTCCGATAGGCGCGGGATTCCATCATGGCTGAAAAGCTGTCCGCGAGACAGAGAATCCGGGCCCCATAGGGGATGTTCCCGCCACGCAACCGATTCGGGTAGCCTCGGCCGTCCCAACGTTCATGATGGTGCAGGATCATCTTGGCGATGCCCGTGGACCCGTTCATGATATGCACCGGGCCGACGATTCTGGCCCCGGTGGCCGGGTGTTGGCGGATCATGGCCCATTCCGTATCGGTCAGGGGCTCGCGTTTGCACAGCACCTCGTCCGGGATGCCGATTTTGCCGATGTCGTGCAGATGGCCGGCAATGTGGATCACTTCGGCCTGATGGATGGACATGCCCGCTCGCAGGGCCAGGCAACGAGCCAGATCGGCCACCTGCCGGGAATGGAAACTGGTGGAGTGGTCCTTGGCATCGATGGCGTTTCCCAGCGAAGCCGCGATCTGGTGCAGGGACTCGCAGATCCCGGCATCGCCTCCGACCTTGTTCGAGGCCCCGCCTCCCATCGACTCCATCCGCGAATGGAAAACTTCCGACTCCATGAACATGTTATCCGCGCTCCTTGTGCACATTTACGCGACTTCCGCCGTTGCGCTTGGCCTCGTAGGCGGCCTGATCCGCGGAGGACAGCATCCGCACGGCGTCGTCGAGATACCCGTCCTCGGTCCTGATCATTGTCGCGACGCCAATGCTCAGGCTGGTTTCGCCAATCCGAATTTCGTTGTAGGCCCGCAGGATACGCCCCGCGATGACCTCGGACCGCTCCAAATCGATGCCCACCAGCAGAACGCCGAACTCGTCGCCGCCGTAGCGGAACGGAACATCGACGCCATCCCGGACATTGGCGCGAATAATCGCGCCCAGGTTGCGGAGCAGATCGTCCCCGGCCTGGTGGCCGTAAGTATCATTGACCGCCTTGAACTTGTCCGCGTCCAGAAAGAGCATGGTCAGCGGACGTTCCGTGGTTCTGGCCTCATGGGCCAACTCGCTCAGCTTTTCCTCCATCCCCCGCCGGTTGTACAACCCGGTGAGCTGATCCCGCATGGACATATCCGCGAAACGAAGCCGATCCTTGTGGGTCTTGGCCAGCTCCGCCTCCAACTGCATCTCCCGGCGGGAAATGACATGGGCCATCCAGTTCAGGTTACGCTTGAGAACCAGAACGTCCCGCTCCTCGTCCACCTGGGCGGGCAAATCAAACTTGACGTGATAATTCCCGCCCTTGAGCTTCAGGCAAAACCGCTCCACCTCCCGCAGATCGCGCATGACCAGATAGTCGGCCACGCCCCTGGAAAGGGGGCCGATAAAAGCCAGTGTCCCGACCAGGGCGATGATGAAGTAGGTTTGCAGGTCCGCCGGGCGGGATTCCAGCAAGATCAGCCCGCCGATGGACGGCAGAACGACCAGGGCGATGAGCAGCAGCCGAACCTTGATGGTCACGCTCCACCCGTAGACAAAGTCCACCACCGGCCGAAGCAACGCGTCGTACAGCCGCGTCGCCGCACCGGGCTTGTCCACGGTCATGGATACATCCGACATAAGTTTATCCTTGATTTGCAACACATATTCCGCTCACTCACCCTACTCAATACGCCCCTAAACCAGCAAAAAGCACCTATTCGCAAACAAGTCGACTGTCAATAAATTTGAAAACAACTTTCAATATCTCGGCACAAAATTTCTTGTTTTTTGTTCGTTGTTCTTCGTTCTTTGTTCGTCGTTGGCGGTTTGCGGAGGTGTTGGGGCACTAACCGTCAATCCGGCGCGGGTTGATTGGTTGAGCAAGCAAAGCCACCAGCCGGACTCCACTCCCATCGCGCCAAAAAACGAAGAACAAAGAACGAAAAAACGACGAACGCCCCCCCCCTCAGCCCTTTCCTCTCCCCTCAAACACCCCGTTCCCCAACACCGCCTGGATCTCTTCCTCGCGCATCCCGGCCTTGGTTTCCAGGAGCCGGATTTCGTCCAGGGGGTCGAACAGTGGGTAGTCGCTGCCGAACAGCAGCCGTTCCCTGGGATGCTTGCGCAGCAGTCCGCGCAGGAGATCCTTGGGAATGAACCGCAGGGAGCTGGAGGTGTCCAGATACACGTCGGTCCCGGCCAGGACCTCCAGGGCCTGTTCCCAATGCAGATAGCCGCCGAAATGCGCCGCGATGATCGTCAGTTTCGGAAAATCTCGGCGGATTTTGGCCAGTTTGGCCGGACTGGACGGATTCAGATCCGGAGGAAGCCGGTCGCCGACGTGAAACATGAGCGCGAACCGGTTGCCGATGGCCTCGAAAAACGGATGCAGGACCGGATCGTCAAGCCGGAATCCCTGAAAGTCCGGATGAAACTTCAGGCCCCTGATCCCGGCCCCCTCCAGGCGGACAAGTTCCTGTTCCCAACCCGCGAACCCGGGATGCAGGGTTCCGAAGGCGATCAACTCGGGATGCTCGGCCTGGATGAACATGGACCAGTTGTTCGCCGGCACGACCTGATCCGGGGTGGTGGCCGCGGTATGCACCGCCGCCTTGTCGATCCCGGCCCGCCGCAACCGGAACAGTAAATCCTCGGGCAACCCCGTGCCCACGGGAAGTATCCCGTAATGGGCGTGCAATTGGGCCAGGACTTTGTGAGCAATCTTGGGGTGGAAGGCGTGGGTGTGCCAGTCGGTGCGCATGGTCGTTGCGTGATGGTCCAAGGCCTGGTTATTCGTGAAAAAAACAGCCCGCTTTGCGTAAAGCAGCGGGCGATTGGGAGATCGCGAAACCGGAAGGCTATCAGTCAAAGAAGGATTGCTTGTCAACCGGAACCAATTCCTTCCGCCGAGCCCCGGTCCGCCCTGCCCGCCGATGCCATTCTCACGGTATTCATGCCGCCTCGAAAAAATGATAAAAATTGGACATTATCCGGGCTGTACACTGTCGTCTCCTGTGATAATATAAACGATATCTGTCATAACTGAGTGTTCAGAAAGTCCTTATCCACAGTCCGTTCAAAAACCCCAGGTGCAAGGAGCAAAAAAAAGTTCAAGGTCGAAACGTATTTATTCATACGTGAGAGTTTGAACTTTTCGCGGCGACGCAGCAATTGGGAGTTTTTCAACGGACTGATAATCCTTCAATTTACCTTCGGCCTCCAGCCGAACAAAAAAAGGGGGTTCAGAATGCGGGAAGCCGCGGCTCACAAAGGTGTGGGCAATGAGTTGCTGCAGTTGGTCACGTTTCACATCGGCGACGAGGAGTTCGGCGTGGAGATCCTCAAGGTTCAGGAGATCATCCGGATGATGGGGATCACCCGGGTGCCCAAAGCCCCGGACTTCGTGGAAGGCGTGATCAATCTACGCGGCAAGGTCATCCCGATCATCGACCTGCGCAAGCGCTTCGGGATGGTCTCCCAGGAACACGACAGCCAGACCCGGATCATTGTTCTGGAAATCAATACGGTGATCGTCGGTTTCGTGGTGGATTCCGTCTCCGAAGTCCTGCGCATCCCGGCCAACACCGTGGAACCGCCGCCGGCGATCATTTCCGGGATCGAATCCGAGTATATCAGCGGCGTGGGCAAGCTGGCGGACAGACTCCTGATCTTACTGGACCTGGACCACTTATTAAGCAGAGGCGAACAGAGTATGCTTTCGGGCATCTAACCCGCACCTGGAAGGAGCAATCACCATGCTGAAAAGCATCTCCGTCGGAATGAAGGTGTCGTTGACGGTTGGCATTGCCGCGGCGATTATTTTCGGAGTCATCATCTGGTCGTCCTCGACCGCTCTCCATGAAATTTCCCTGAACAGGGTTCATGAAGCCATGGACATGGAAGGGCGCATCGGGGCTGAGCAAATCCGGGCGTACCTGGAAGTAGAGTTAAACAGGGCCGGGGACTTGGGGGCGGCTTTGCTGGGATTAAAAAACTCGGGCGACGCGTCCCGGGAGACCGGCGTGGAAATATTACGGACCGTGCTGCGCGAAAACCAGCACGTACTCGGTGTCTGGGTCTGTTTCGAGCCGAACGCCTTTGACGGCCTGGACGGGCTCTACGCCCATGCGCCCGGGCATGACGCCTCGGGGCGCTTCATCCCCTATGCCAGCCGGTCCGGAAACGTGATCTCCGTCGCTCCGCTGGAAGACTACGACAAGCCGGGACCGGGGGATTATTATCTCAAGGCCAGAAATTCCGGCGCGGAAGCGATCATTGATCCCTACTACTATAACGTAGGAGGCAAAGAGACCCTGCTCGTCACGGTCAGCGCTCCCATCCTGGAGAATGGTCGGGTCATCGGCGTGGCCGGAGTGGACCTGAGCACGGACCGAATCCAGGCCATGGTGGGAACCATCAAACCTTTAGGCGAAGGCTACGCTTTTCTTTTTTCCAACAACACCACGTACGTGGCCCACCCCAACCCGGAGCAGATCGGCAAATCGATCCTGGAAGTCCGGTCCGACGCCCAAGAGCGGGACCGGGATGTTCGTCAGGGCAGGCGCAGGATTGAGGAAAGCAGATCCCTGGCCACGGGGCTGACGACATACTTCGTCTTCACGCCCATCAACATCGGACGGACCCAGACCCCCTGGTCCCTGGCCATCACCGCGCCCATCGACACGCTGATGGCCGACACCAAAAGCACCGTGAATCTAAGCGTGATCAAGGGCGTCGCGGGCCTGCTGATTCTTTTGGGCCTGATTTTCCTGCTGAATCGCTACCTGGTCGCCAAGCCCATTCAGGGCTTGATGCTTTTTTCCGAAGCCGTGGCCAAGGGCGATTTACAGGCTCGCTCGAATATTGATCAGAACGACGAGATCGGCAAGTTGAATCAGAATATTCAAAAAATGGTCGCTGCCCTGGTCTCCAAAATGAAGGAGGCCGAACACCAGTCCGAACTGGCCCGCCAGGAGACCGAGAAGGCCCAGGTCGCCACCCAGGAAGCAGAGGAAGCCCGAGCCCAGGCCGAAACGGCCAAGCGCGACGGCATGCTTCAGGCCGCGACCAACATCGAAGGCGTGGTGGAACGCATGACCTCGGCCTCGGAAGAACTCTCGGCCCAGGTGGAAGAGGCCAGCCGAGGGGCTGAGGAGCAGACGAACCGGACCGGCGAGACGGCCACGGCCATGGAGGAGATGAACGCCACGGTCTTGGAAGTGGCCAAAAACGCCTCCCAGGCCGCCGAAGCGTCGGACATGGCCCGGACCAAGGCCGTAGACGGGGCCAAGGTGGTCAGCGACTCGGTCAAGGCTATCAACACGGTGCAGACCCAGGCCCAGGAGATGAAGAACAACCTGGATCAGCTCGGTCGCCAGGCCGAACAGATCGGCAAGATCATGACCGTGATCGAGGACATCGCGGACCAGACCAACCTGTTGGCCCTGAACGCGGCCATCGAGGCGGCCCGGGCCGGGGATGCCGGGCGGGGGTTCGCCGTGGTGGCCGACGAAGTGCGCAAACTGGCCGAGAAGACCATGAACGCCACCAAGGAAGTGGGCGAGGCCATCTCCGCCATTCAGCAGGGCACCCAGGCCAACATCCGGGGCATGGATCAGTCCGTGAGTGCCATTGGGGACGCCACCAGACTGGCCAACCAGTCCGGGGACGCGTTGCGGGAAATCCTGGCCCTGGCCGAGCAAGCCGCGGACCAGGTCCGCTCCATCGCCACGGCCGCGGAACAGCAATCCGCCACCAGCGAGGAGATCAACCGCGGGGTGGAGGACATCAACCGGATATCCTCGGAAACCAGCGAGGTCATGAACCAGTCGGCCCAGGCCATCTCCGAACTGGCCCAGCAGGCCGTAGAGTTGCAGGATTTGGTGCAACGGATGAAGAGCGGCTGAAAAGTCCCGATTGATTACGGACTCAACTTTCGGGGTTGC